>JBARYO010000732.1:0-1680 GCA_049647905.1 Elainellaceae cyanobacterium
AAAAGCTCAGAGAAAACCAAGCGGCAAACCCTCCGCAGCAACATGCCCCCCGCAGAGAAAATCCTCTGGGACAGAATCAGAGCACGGCAAATCGAGAACTGCAAATTCCGCCGTCAATACAGCATCGGCCCCTTCGTCACCGACTTCTACGCCCCTGAATTAAAGCTCGCCATCGAGCTTGACGGCGAAAGCCACTTCGTAGAAGATGCACAAACCTACGACCAAGAACGTGACGCTTTCCTAATCAGCAAAGGAAGCACAATTATTAGGGTTGCCAACGAGCAAATCTATCAAGACTTGGACAGCGTACTGGTAGCGATCGCCCAAAGAGTTAAGGAATTGAGACATTTATGTAAGTCAGAAATCGAGCGATCGCGGGTTGTCTGAAGGCATGGGCGAAGCCTGTCCAAGGGCTCAGCACCAGTATGGCGAACGGCCCTGAAACTGATGGTGGCAATTGACCAAGATAACCCTCAATAGAAGCCCCCCTCGCAGTTGATGCTCAAGCGATCGCCGCTGACGGAGAAAGTCTCGTCGTTCGAGTCAGTCATGCCGAATAAATAGGACTCACGGAAGGGCGATCGCCAACCCTATGGAACGACCACCCCACCAACAGGCCGATTACCCTTACTGCGGCCCAGGCACCTGCTTCGTGAGCACCCGCATCACCTCACCGGGGTCGGCAGTAGGAACAGGGGGCGTCCATTGCCAAGGCTGCGCGTAGCCGTAGTGGTACATCATATTGACGTGGTTTTGCACAGCGGGGGGTGCCCCAGTGGCGATGATGCGCAAGCGATAGAAGCCGTCGGGGGAGGGCTGACCGGGCGGCGGCAGCGGCACAGACGGGTGGGGCAAAGCCTCTGCGGCGGAGTTTGGGCTGCAGGAACTGTGCCGACCGGGGTTGGCCCCGCCGGAAGTGGGATATGTCATTGTGGCTTTTTCCTGGTGGTAGTTTGTAGGGCGCTCAAACCACAAGTCACCCCGGTTGCTGTTGCCTTTTGCAGGCGAGGCAAAGTGAGGTGGGCCACCAGGAGAGATGTAAACTCTACTGTTAGGTCCGCCGCTTCTGCCATGTTCAGTTCGCGCGGGCTTAGCTCTCTGAAGGTGCTGATTTCACCTTTGGAGAGCGCCTAGTGTTTGAGCGCTGAGCAGGATAGTACAGGATTGGGGGGAGCGATCGCAACCGTAATGGGCGTTTTTAGGTTGCACTTGTTGGGGACGGGCAAGGTTTTGTCGGCAGTGATACTTAAGGCGACCTCCGCGATTCCTGACCCCGCGATCGCGATCGCCTAACGTTTTGAGAGGGGCAACAGAAGCTCAGCTTTTATCGCGGTGATATCAGCCGATAAGCTAGCATCAAAAGCGATCGCCTAACATAACGATGCGACGGCTCGACTATCCATTGCGATCGCCCAACACTCAATTGTCACAGCCCAACTTTAAAGATCGCAGCCTGCAAACTCAATTGTCATGCCTCAACTCTCAAATTGCAGCCCCCGCAACGCAGTTTGCAACGCCTGAATAGCGTTAGCGAAGCCTGTTCAGAGGGCGATAAAGGCTCCGCCTTCGCGTCGCAATCGCAAAAATGAGAAGTCACAGCTTCCCCCCTTGTCTTTCGCGCAGCGTGTCCGCAGGAAGCAGGGGGATTGAGGGGGGTAACCAAAACCTATCGCTCCCGTC
>JBARYO010000733.1:0-3556 GCA_049647905.1 Elainellaceae cyanobacterium
TTTGTCAAATTGAGGTCAAGCCTTGATCTCTCGTGGGCTACAACAACGTAAATTCGTCAAAAAATCCTGAAGTGACAAAAGAGGGATATGACACTCGTTGAGCAATAGAGTACGGTGAAATGTTCTAGGCCAGCTAACAACAGTCCATCCCGTAGGTTAGTGTTAGGAATCGTCGCGATCGCAGCACCAGCAGCTCGTCAGGTGGTCATACACCAGGCCCACCGCCTGCATGTAGGCATACATAATGGTCGAGCCCACAAACGTCATGCCCCGCTTCTTCAGGTCCTTCGACAGCGCGTCGCTTTCGGGCGTCGTAACGGGCACCGCTTCAAACGTTTCCCACCGGTTGACGATGGGCTGACCATCCACAAACCGCCAAACATAAGCGTCATAGCTGCCAAACTCTGCTTGGATCTTTAGAAAAGCCTCGGCGTTCTTCCGCGCGGCGTAGATCTTGAGGCGATTGCGAATAATGCTGGCGTCTTCCCGCAGCGCCTCCAGTTCGGCGTCCGTCATCGCGGCAACCTCAGAGGGCACAAACCCCTTAAACGCCCTGCGGTATCCCTCCCGCTTTTTAAGCACCGTTTCCCAGCTCAGCCCCGCCTGTGCCCCTTCCAAAATCAGCATCTCAAAATGCTTGAAGTCATCATGCACCGGCACGCCCCACTCGTGGTCATGGTAGGCGGCGTAGAGATCTTGCCCTGGCTTGTTGCCAAAGCAGCGGATCTTTCCGTCTGATGCAGAGGTCATAGACATAATGTCACGGTGAGGACTCAACAGGAATAGTAGGACTCAAAGCCCCAACGGGCATATAAGGGCGTGAACTCCGTAGCTAGGCTACGCAGAGGGATGCAGCACTTTATATTGTTTGCCCGGCTTGTCCCGACCAACAACCAGGAGGACTCAACACCAGTATGCGACGAACGCGCCATCACTAATTTTGCTATCCTCAGGCGCATGGGGCTGAACGAACCCTAGCAGCCGCTGAAACCGCCGTCGTAGCGATCGCCGAGAATAATGGCGAAACCACCGTCTACGCCGCTGCTGCTGGGAAACATGCTGCCGCGATCGCCCCTAAAGTAGGGCAATAGATTTGTTGATAATCGGAGGCAGCCGTGGACATTTTTAAAGACCTTTCCATTTCCGCTATTGTGGCTGGCTTCGTGACGGTGCTGGTGGGGTTCACCAGTGCTGGCGTAATTGTGTTTCAGGCGGCTCAAGGTCTCGGAGCCTCCCCTGCTGAAATTGGCTCTTGGTTTTGGGCCTTGGGATGGGGCATGGGGCTGACCAGCATTGCGCTGTCGCTGCGTTATCGGGTGCCGATTGTGACGGCATGGTCTACTCCCGGCGCGGCGCTGCTGCTGACGACTGGGGGAAACGTCACCTTAGAAGAAGCGACGGGTGCTTTCATGGTCTGCGGGACGTTGATTGTTCTCTTCGGCTTCACCGGCTGGTTTGAACAGCTGATGGACAAAATTCCCCTCTCCCTTGCGGCGGCCATGCTGGCAGGGGTGCTGCTGCCGTTTGGCCTCAATGTGTTTGTCGCCATGCAGACACAGCTGCTGCTGGCGATCGCGATGTTTTGTATCTACCTAGTCATGCGGCGGGTGCTGCCCCGCTTCGCAGTGATTGCAGCACTGGTACTGGGTATTTTGATTGCGGGTGTACAGGGGCTCTTGAATTTTGAGATGCTTGATTGGCAGTGGGCCGTGCCCGTCTTCACTAGGCCTGAGTTTTCAGCCAGTGCCCTCATTGGCGTGGCGCTGCCGCTGTTCCTCGTCACCATGGCCTCGCAGAATATACCCGGTGTCGCTACAATTCGGGCTTTTGAGTACCGGGTACCCAGTTCACCGCTGATTGGCTGGACAGGGGTCGCCACCTTAGTTCTGGCTCCATTCGGAGCCTTTGCCATCAATCTAGCCGCCATCACAGCTGCCATTTCCATGGGGCGAGAAGCCCACGAAGATCCCCAGAAGCGCTATGTGGCGGGCCTTGCGGTAGGCGTTTTCTATATCACGGTAGGGCTTTTCGGCGCGACGGTGGGCTCGGTGTTTGCCGCTCTGCCGTCGGAGCTGGTGCTTGTGATTGCCGGACTAGCCCTTTTGGGAACCATCGGCAACGGATTGGTGACGGCCCTCTCTCAGCCGCAAGAGCGGGAACCAGCATTGATTACCTTTTTAGTGACGGCCTCTGGACTGGCGCTGTTTGGCATTGGCTCAGCGTTTTGGGGGTTGATGGCCGGCGCCTTGACCTTAGCGATCGCCCGCATCAACACTCCTCAGCGCTTGAAGGCGGGACAATGAGGGGCTGTGGTGTGAATCGACCAATGCGATCGCTTCACCCTTTCTAACGCCACTTTCCCTAGAGGTCTATTCAGCACCGTGAGCCATCACCTAAGATGTGTGCTAGGCTACAAGCCTGAAACCTGTAGAGCATCATCATAGACTATCCGAAACAGAGCTGTAGCCGCGGTTTGGGGCGTTCTTGAAAACCCTACTCTGTAATCCTAGAATACCGAAATTATATGAAGCGGCGATCGTCTCGCTGGGTTATCGCATCTACCATTAGCAGCATGGGACGCCTCGCCTTGGGAGTCCATTGGCCCAGTGATATTTTTGCAGGCTGGATCATTGGCGGGGCCTGGGCTCTGAGGGTTGTTGTGGCTTTTGAACGGGCTACAGCGATCGCGGAGCGTCGCTAACGCCTCTATATCGATTCAGTTTTCGGGGGCAGCGTCGGGCGATGTCGGCGAGTCAGGCGCTTGTTCTAGTTGGCTTTCATCCCGCTTGAGAATCCGCTGGATCACCCCAGTAAGCTGGTCGAGCCGACGGGTCGCAGACTCTCCCGAGACGTTCTCTCGAATCCCTTGCTCCAGCTCTTGGATTCGCTGCTGCAGCTCACTGACTTGATCTGCTGTGAGGTTAGGCAACTGTTCCGCAAGGGCACGAGCCTGTTCCCCCAGAATCTGGGTACGCTGATTGAGGGCCACAAGCTGCTCTTCTAAGCGGCTGATCTGCTCAGCGCTGGCGCGATCGCGTTCCAATGCCTCAACCTGGTCACTCAGGCGGCTTTGCTCGTCTTTCAGGGCGAGCTGCTGGTCTCGAAAGCCTAAAACGATGCCAGCTAAGATACCGCCGCCGATCAGCGCCATAGCAATTAGAGCAGTGGTCAACCCGAGCACCTTTCTTCGGAGACGCGTCACCTCCTGGTCCGTTTGCTGCAGCGCCGCAACCTCCTTCGACAGGTGAGAAATGGCGTCGTGATTGCTGTTGGGCGTTGGCCCTAGGATATAATCCTCATCTAAAATGATGTCATCGGAGCGACGATCTGGGGATTGCATTGGGTCTGACATGGGAGCATCTCCTGAATACAACCGATTATAGGAATTGAACAGTGGTGTAGGGGCCTAAAGAGACTGCTGATGGGCCCGTATCTCTGCCACGAATTGGGGACCGTAGCGCTCCAGCTTACGGGTACCTACCCCCGGCACCTCGGCAAACGCCTCCAGGGTAGTTGGTTTCGTCTGAGCCATTACCCGCAGGCTAGAGTCCGCAAA
>JBARYO010000734.1:0-4374 GCA_049647905.1 Elainellaceae cyanobacterium
GGAAAAGGTAGCGAGTCTATTCCCGATATCGTTGCCAATTGCTCGCGCAGAGCAATAAGATTCCACTTTGCTAACAAATCAGGCATGATTCAACAGCCTGGTACCTTTGAGGTCATCATTTTACTGACTGACGAACAGTTCACCCTAAATACCGCCTTGCTCAATCAAATTAAGCGCTACTTAATTCCTCGAGGTCGCCTAATCGTAGCTGCACCTTACCAGGCCAGTTTTGTTGGGGCCTTTCAGCGCAGCTTTGCCATTGGCGCTGGTCGTCAACGCTCAAAATCAAATGTCCTCTCTGTCAATGCTCTGTTCCAGCAACTTAGCGCAGAAGGCTTTACCGATCCGTATTTGAGGTTAGTTGGTGGCTTGCCAGGCTTCTGGAAGTCATCTGTATGTTCTGTGACGCCAAACCGCTAGCCCACAGAGGTTTGGCCCGCTCATTTTGGCCTACCAACATAGAGCCCTACCCGCCAAAACGCTAGACTATTTTCAGAAGCAAGTTACGGTAGCGTATGGTGAGGTTGAGTCGCTGGCAGTGGGCTGTGCTGATTGCGCCGATCGCTTTGGCGGTTGGCGTCGTACTTGTTGCCGCTGGCTGGCAACTTCAGCACTGGGGTATCAGCTGGGTATGGGCCATTATTATTTTGGTGCTGGTGGCTTGGCGCTGGCTTCTGGTCTGGTGGACTCGACCCACCGATACTGTCTCTACAGGCTCCTTGACAGAGGAAACGCCAGCAGCCCTGGAGAACGAGTCCGAGGCGGTGCGTGAGGTTCTGGCACAGACGTTGGCCGCAGCCCAGGCCGATCCTCCCCTGTGGGAAGACTGGGGTCTCTTTGCGCAGCGCTGTCAGAGCCTGGTGACGGCGATCGCCCACCTGTATCACCCCGATGCCCAATACCCGATGCTCAATATCTATGTCCCCCAAGCCTATGGCTTAATCCGAGGGACCGTGGACGACGTTGACCGCTGGATGCAGCAGCTCTCTCCTGTTTTAGGGAAGGTGACTGTCGGTCAGGCTTACCAAGGCTATCGCTTTTATCAAAAACTGGAGCCGAGCGCCCGCCAGCTTGGCCGGGCCTTAGGTTGGCTACGGTGGATTACCAACCCAGCTGCTGCGGTAGCACGGCAAGCCAGTCAACCCTATAATCAGCGCGCGAACCAAGAGCTTTTAGGCAACCTCAGCCAAATGCTGCGGGACGTGGCGCTGCGTAATCTGGCGCAGCAGGCTGCGATGCTGTACGGCAAGAGCGATCGCATCGGCGGTGATATCGCTCTTGCCGGAGCTGATGCCACCAGCGATCTGTCAGGTGAGTCTAGTCCGGCGTCTGTGGCCCTGAAGCAGCAGACGGCAACGCTGCAGGATATATTGTCTCGGGCAGAGCCCATTGAGCAGATCGATCGATCGCCGCTGAGCATCTGGATTATGGGGCGGACCGGAGCCGGAAAAAGTAGCCTCATCAACAGCCTCTTCCAAATGGAGCGGGCAGAGGTCGATCTGCTTCCCAACACCGCCGATGTCCACAGCTACCGTTGGCAGACTCCTCAGGGAGATCTGCTGCAGCTGTGGGACACGCCAGGCTACGAGCAGGCCAACCAGCCAGACAGCGAGGTTATCTTTGCGGCGACCAACCTGGACATCCTGCTGCTGGCGACGCCTGCGGTGGATCCAGCGCTGCAGATGGATTCTGATCGGTTGGCGGATCTGCTCCAGGGTGAGCTTCAATCGGAGCCACCGCCAGCGATCGCCGTGGTGACGCAGGTGGACCGGCTCCGCCCCGTCCGCGAGTGGTCGCCGCCCTATGACTGGCAAATGGGCGATCGCCCCAAAGAGCAGTCTATTCGAGCTGCCATGGCCTATCGGGCGCAACAGCTGCCCCAATGTCAGTGGGTGGTCCCTGTTGTCACCCGTGGCGACCAGCGGGAGGCGTGGAATATGGATGCCCTATCTGACAGACTGCTGCAGGTGGCCAGTCCAGCGAAGCAGCTTCGGCTGGCTCGAGTCCTCAATAGCCGCCAGGCTCAGGCTACAGCATCAGCTCAGTTGATCCAGCGGTGCAGCAATCGAATGGCCACAACTCAGGGGCTGACCGCTCTGCTGAAAAGCCCCATCCTGGGTTACATCAGCACCCTGTCTACAGGGTCGCCAGCCCTAGCCCAGGTCCTGGCTCAGCAAATTCCGGTGGAGCAGCTGCCCCTGGTTATTGGTAAATTACAGCTGGCTTACGACCTCTTCTCACTTCTGGGTGACGGAGAGCAGCGGTTTGACCTCATGTCCCTTTGGCCCGTATTAATCGATGTCAGTGGCTCGCCACAGGATAATGCTTGGGCCCTTGGGCAGTCTCTAGTCGAGTATTGGACCCGTGGCGGTTCCGTTGACCTGAAGGCCAGATTTCAGCACTATCGTTCTGATGCTGCTAGGGCTGGACAATAGCTCAATCTAAAGCTCAATCTAAACGGGCGTCAATCGCTTCAACCCGCTGAGCGATCGCTTCAACGGTGGCCAGCACCATCGATAACTTTTGATCGATTTGCTCAGCCGGGGCACTGTGAATCTCCTCAACCTGAGATCGAATCGTGTCAATCTGCCGTTCGAGCTGGCTTCTCGGTTTTGTAATGGCAGGCAGCACGTTTAGAGGCCCATCCTCATGGGTCAATGCTTCAATGACGACCTCCGTTTTGCTCCTCCCTGTGCGCTCAGCCTCTGTCTCGATAGCACGAATCAAGGTCTCGGGTAGTCGAAATGAAACCGTTCTGTTGGCCATGGGGATGTAAACAACTAAATTAAACAGAGAGTGGTCTTAAGATAAATTATATCGATTAGGCTAAATTCCTCCACTACTGGGGACTGCCCACCAGGGTCGAGGCAGACCAGTAGAAGGGATGGCTAAACGATACATCCTCCTCAACGGTGGTGTCATCTAAGGATAGTTCTAACTCGCTGCTTTGCGATGGCAATACAATAATCCTCATAAGTCAGGATCCCTGACTTTGGTAGAACCCTTTAGAGTCTGTAAAAGTTCCATAGGTAGGCTTTTAGGGTACGCTTGCGCGTCTGATGATAGTTCTTGGCAATCAGAATTTCGATCGCCTTGCGCTCAAACAGAGCCGGTTCTTGAACGTTCCATTCTCGGTAATGTTAGGATACCGGCAAACCACCAGGGAATGCCAGTTTCGGTCTCCACCGCGTCGTAGCGCCATCGCAGCTCTATCAGACGATTGGCGATCGTCTCGACTTAAGACTGCTTGTCCGAGCGAATGACACAGGCTAAAAGGCCCGTTCGTACTGAGGCTGCAGGACGTTGAGGTGGAGGCTCATGATAGATTAACCAAAATGATAGGTAGAGGATGCATCTTGAGCAAATAATATGTGGGCGCTTTTGGCGTGAATGATACCAGCCTCAACTCAGTAGCTCTTTGTACGACTGGTTTTTCGCACTATAGCTCGGCTAGAACAAAATTTTAGGTGGAAAACTCCTGACAAATGTGAGAGGGCGTTTGAAAAGTCACAAAAGTGCTGCGTTACCCCCTCTAGCTCCCCCTTGCTATTCGCGAAGCGTGTCTGCAGGACGCAGGGGAGAACTCCAACTTCCCCCCTTGCTAAGGGGGGAATGAGGGGGGTGAAACAGGAGCATACCGCTCCAACCGATACTTTTCAAACATCCTCTAAATATCCTTTTTATGGATCAAGACCTATGGGCAAGAAAACCAACTACCGTGATTACCTCAAAAACACCCTAGGCGGCATCGTCGATCGCCTAGACATTTCTGAGCTGCGCAAGGAATTCCTCAAAAATCGCTGGCTTGACCAGCTGATGTGGTTAGAAGGGAAAGCCACCAAGGGACGCGATCGCCACAACGCGCTGCGCATGATTACCATCGTTGGCGGAGTGCTGGTACCTGCCCTAGTTGGGTTTCGCAACCCCGACAACGCCCGTATCGAGCGAATCATTGGCTGGACGGCGCTGGGGCTCAGCCAAACCGTCGCCATCTCAGCTGCGGTAGAGGAGTTTTTTGGTCATGGCGACAAATCTCGCAACTACCGCAGCACAGCCGAAGGACTGAAGATTGAGGGGTGGCAGTTCTTTCAGCTCTCTGGGCCATATCACAGATACGAAACCCACAGTGAGGCCTACCCCATTTTTGCTGATCGAGTCGAGCAATACATCCGGCAGGACGTAGAGGGTTTCCTGGCTCGCCTAGAAGAGAAACGCGACGAAGACAAAGACGCTGCCAAAGTGGCTCAGATCGATGCGCAAGCGGCACTTCGGAATATCAATGTCCAGCTCGAAGCGCAGGCACATCAGCTTGTCGAAGTGCGGAGACAGCAGGCACTCGAGGTCCAAGCGCGCAATCAGGATGGATCACGCTCT
>JBARYO010000735.1:0-7913 GCA_049647905.1 Elainellaceae cyanobacterium
GTGGGGGTGAGACCGCGCAGGATGCCCTGGGGGTTACCCAAGGGCAAAATCTGGGACCATTCCCGAGGTTCTGCATAGCCGAGGAGGTGCAGCCGGTTGCGACAGTCGTTGACGGCATAGCGGGAGCCGATGGCGATCAGCCGCAGGGTGTTGTAGCCGGTTTCGCTATGGTCGCCGATGAGGTAGTCGCCGGTTTGGGGGTCAATTTGGGGGGTGATGGATGGGCAAGCGGGTCTGTCCTGGCAGGTGCCAGGGGTGTGGGTTATTTGGTGGGTCATTTGAGGCTGTCTCCTAGTTTGCTTTGAGAGTAGGAAAGACAACCCAAACGGTTAGCCACCCCGCAAGCATGTGGCGAGGTGGCTAGTCTGGGATAAAATCCCAGTAGCCCTCGCTGGGTAGTTCAGCGGGGGTCAGTCGTCTGGTTGTGGTGCTACACTTCCAGACGGCGTTGCTAAATATTTGGGTGTCGGAGTATGGACGGCGTGTGATTTGCGTCCATGGATTGAGATGGTAGCGGAGTTTTGGCGCGATCGCAACCGTATGGTGGAAGGAAAGTTTTGGCGTGGGAGTGATCCGGTGCTGTGAGCGATACGACGACAACAGACAGCGATTTTCCAGCTTGCGCAGGTACAATACAAAGGAACTAAGAGGGCACACAATTGCTACACCGACAAAAAGCACTGCTAGTAATGTTGCAGCAAGTTGGCGGACAAGCCTCTGCTGTACAGATGATGAAGTGGGCTTTTTTGTTGAGCCAAGAAACAGCGTCCGGTGGAGGAAAAACATTCTACCAGTTCGTTCCACACAACTTTGGCCCTCACTCATTTACTCTAAATCACGAAACAAATACACTGGTTCGCAATAGTTTTGTAGAAAAGTCCGGCGAAAAACGTTGGAAACTTACCTGTTTAGGACAGAAGAATTTAGTCAATCTGCCTCAACCAATCATTCAGGATATCGCTACTGTAATCAATCAGTATGGTAAGCTTCCCGACTCAGATTTGATCGATGTAGTACGCACTCGCTACCCTTGGTTTACAGCTGGCAGCGATTCGCTCGAAAATCGAGAAAGACAGCGCTCCGTTGCTGACAAGGCGATTTATACAGCTGGTTATGAGGGTAAGACCGTAGACGAGTTTTTAAAATTACTACTGCGTGCGGGTGTTTGCAGGCTGATTGACGTTCGCTACAATCCAATTTCCCGCCGTTACGGGTTTCACAAGAGCACCTTGAAGCGTCTCTGCAGTTCTTTGAAAATCGACTATCAGCATTTGCCAGGGTTAGGAATTTCAGGTTCGGCTCGTTCAGATCTAAAATCGATGGATAGTTATAAGGAACTATTTAAAGAATATCGTTGCAGATTGCCGAATAACCAGGATGACCTATACAGGATAGCGAATTTGTTGAAGTCTGAACCCAGCGTTTTGGTGTGTATGGAAGCAAATCCAGAATGCTGCCATCGCAATGTGTTAGCTCACTATCTAATGGGAATACTTGAGTTGCCAGTCAAACATCTTGGATGATGAGCATAAGCAATCAGTCTGTTAAGTCAAAGGTTCTGATTACAGTGATGACCTATCCTCACCCGTCAAGAGGATACCAGGAACTAGTATGTACTGCAGGCATTACCGAGGATTACGATTGGGTTAGACTTTACCCAATAGATTATCGTTACCGGCCTAGAAATCAACAGTTCCGTAAATATCAGTGGGTAGAAATAGATCTACTGCCGCAAGGGTCAGGGAACGACCGCCGTAAAGAAAGTAGAAAGCCAAACCTAGACTCACTCCAGGTACTTGCGCAGCCCCTTTCGACGAAGGATAGCTGGAGAGAACGGCGAGATATTATCGACAGAATGCCAATATATACTGTGAAGCAACTTCGGGAGTTACACAATTCGGATCAAACATCGCTTGGCGTTGTACGGCCAACTCGAGTACTAGATCTCAAAATCGAGCCTGTCGAATCACAATGGAAGCCAGAATGGCAGCGTCTATTCGACCAACTAACGCTATTTGGTTCAGTACAGAAGCCCTTGCGTAAAATACCCTACAAATTCAGCTATGTATTTGAATGCGAAGACAGCCATAAGCCTCACAATGCCATGATCGAGGACTGGGAGTTGGGAGTGTTATGGCTAAATGAAGTGGCTCGGCTCGGCGATGAAGAACAAGCCAATTCGAGTGTGCGACGAAAGTTTCTTGATGAGATTTGCAGTGACAAGAAAGATACGCTATTTTTTATGGGTACAGTATTCCCCTACAATACCTGGGTTGTGCTTGGGGTATTTTGGCCACCTAAAAAAGAGGTGATCCAAGGCACGTTATTTTAGATAGAAATCCTGATCAGGACCGGTAAATCTCACTTGCTATGCCGATCAGACCAAACGTCAAGAAGTAAGATAGCAGAAGCTTCAATCTAAATCAAAGATAATAAGCAGCAATCGCTATCTGATGGGCTATATATTAGAAGCTCATTCCTCGCTAATACGATGGCCTGCATTCAGTTCTGAGCACCAGCACTTTGTCGCCAATTCTCAACCTGCAAACCAGTGACCCGCTCAAACTCTCGTCGATTTGCTGTGACCATGAGCAAATCATGCTGAAGTGCCGTAGCAGCAATTAAGACATCATAAGCCCCGATTGGTCGACCTTGCGATTTGAGGACAGCACGAATCTGAGCCGCTCGCTCTGCCTCCTCCACATCAAATGGAAGGATCGTTACAGAAGACAGAATGCTGGCGATCGCAGGCTCAACCTTTTGAGTTCGCTGTGGATTGAGCAACAAGCCATAGCGCAGCTCCATAGTCGTAATGACTGGAGACAGCAATACCCGCTGGCGTAGTTTGCTTAAGCCTGATACAAGTTCCAATTTCGCCCTTAACAAAATCGGGGAGTCCTAAAGATGTAAGGATGCATTGTAGTGGTGGGTGAAGTATCAGATGGCACCGATGTGGTTCTCTAGCTTCTTCGAGAATGACAGCGTCTTGCGTACCAGCCGCGAAACCCGCTGACGCAAGGTGCAGTTGAAGCGCTCTATGCGGTTAGTCTTGCCGCTGTCCTTGCCAATCGCTTGATGACTCGCATTAACCCACCCGTGGCAGTAAAATCTTACGATGCAGCGCCCCTACGAGAATCAACGAACCGCGTCATAATGCAGACGTTGTATACCCTCTAGGCCATCTATGGACCAGTACTATAACCCCGAACATCTGCCTCGGTTTAGCGACATTGCAGCGGGGAACCCTGAATTAGCACAGAAGTTTTTTGCCTACTACAGCGCCGTGTTCGAAGAGGGCGCACTCTCCAAACGAGAAAAGGCTCTGATTGCGCTGGCGGTATCCCACGTGGTGCAGTGCCCCTACTGCATTGATGCTTACAGTACCGCCTGCCTGCAGGAAGGCTCAGACCTTGAGCAAATGACCGAGGCCATCCATGTCGCGACGGCAATTCGCGGGGGGGCCTCACTGGTGCATGGGGTGCAGATGTTAGACCACGTGAAGGACATTGCCATGTAGCCCATTTTCCAGGTCAGCGCAGGGGCGTACGACTGTACGTCCACATTCCACACAGGCAATTCTTATCTACCCTTCAGGTCGACAGCGGGTTTAGTCGTTACACTCGTTAACACGCGCGACAATGTGCGACAAAATGCGACAGGTCTTGGAGGCTTTTTATGGTTCAGTCAAACCGCGAGGTGAATCGCCTGAATGGGTCTAACCCGACTCAATCACTTCAATGGCGGCGATCGCCCTTGGCTGAGCCCCAACGTCAAGCCCAGGCGCTTGGTGAAATCGACCTATCTCGGACGGCCCATGACGGGAACTTTTCGGAGGCGATCGCCCATCACGGCTGGGACGATTTGCGCCCCGCTGAGCTAGAGATTTTTCAGATCAACGTCGGCAAGCTGTGCAACATGACCTGCCGCCACTGCCATGTGGATGCTGGCCCAGACCGACGGGAGAACATGGACCGGGAGACGGTGGACGCCTGCTTGCGGGCGCTGGATTTGACCGGGGCGCATACGGTGGATTTGACGGGGGGCGCACCGGAATTGAACCCACATTTCCGCTATTTAGTCGATGAGTGCGTCAAGCGAGGAAAGCATGTCATCGACCGCTGCAACCTGACGGTACTGCTGCTGCCCACCATGGCGGATCTCCCCCAGTGGTTTGCTGAGCGCGGCGTTGAAGTGGTGTGCTCGCTGCCCCACTACCGCAAGTTCAACACCGACAGCCAGCGGGGGGAAGGTACCTTTGAGAAATCGGTTGAAGCGCTGAAGCTGCTCAACGCCGTGGGCTACGGCAGCGGTGACCCAGACAAGCGGCTGACGCTGGTGTCGAACCCGGTGGGGGCGTTCTTGGCTAGCAACCAGACCAAGCTAGAGGAGGAGTGGAAGCGGGGACTGCTGAAGAACCATGGCGTCCGTTTCGACCGCCTGATTGCGCTGAACAACATGCCTATTTCTCGCTTTTTGGAATGGCTGCAGGAATCAGAGAACTTAGAGAGTTACATGGAGCTGCTGGTGAACGCCTTCAATCCAGCAACGGTGGAGGGGCTGATGTGCCGCAATACCCTATCGGTGTCCTGGGATGGACGGCTATTTGACTGCGACTTTAACCAGATGCTAGATCTAGAGATCGACGTGGCGCAGGCTCCGAACATCCGCGACCTCAAGCCAGAGTGGCTGGAGCGAGCGATCGTCACAGGGCGGCACTGTTTTGGCTGCACGGCTGGGGCTGGAAGCTCCTGTGGCGGCGCAATAGAAGCCTAATCGGTGTTTTACGAGAGATGAGTCAGTGGAGTAGCCCTATGGTGATGACACGTCGCCGTTTTCTCAAAAGCGCTCGGCTAACTGGCATCGGGTTTAGCCTAACGCTATGGGGCTGTCGGGCATTGCGCCCAGAGACTCCCGACCCGCTCCAGGAAGACGGCGTTGCCCCAATGGCGATCGCTAGCTCAGCGTTTGAGCCCGATGGACTGATTCCGGTGACCTACACCTGCGATGGCGAAGATATCTCGCCGCCCTTGAGCTGGGATGGCATTCCGGAGACCGCCGCCAGCCTGGTGCTAATCTGCGATGACCCCGACGCACCAGGCGGCACGTTTGTCCATTGGGTGCTGTACAATATCCCAGCTGAGGTCACTGATTTGCCAGCAGCGGTGCCCGACGCGCCAGAGCTAGAGCAAGGTAGACTGCAGGGCAAGAATGACTTTGGCAACATCGGCTATGGTGGACCCTGTCCGCCGAGGGGCGTCCATCGCTATAGGTTCAAGGTGTATGCCCTGAGCCAGGTTCTGGCATTGGAGGCAGGGGCGACCAAGCGTCAAGTGCTGCAGACTATGGCAGACGATGTGCTGGCGGGGGGTGAACCAGTGGGGCGCTATAGTCGGAGCTAGCCACCTGGGGAGAACATCCTTGGATGTAGAGGATAAGCTTTAAGAACAGGGTCACTGAGTGTCACTCTTCTAGAAAAACTATTATTCGACCGTTATCTCTATACATGGCTGAGACGCTTATATTTTTTCTCGTTGCCTTGAGCAGCATATACTGTCTCGTATTTTACCCGCACCAAAAGATAGGGCGAATGCGGCGCAATATGGTTATACAAATCAATGGGGCGAAAGAGCGCTATCCGACGCTTCCTTTGGGCGAAATCGGCATATTCTCCGATGCTGACAAAGAGTATAGGGTAAGGGCTATCTTCCCAATGCTGACGCCAGACAGCAGAGTCGAATATATTTACTCCTGGCACAGCGTTCACTCCGTTCGTATTCCAGCTCCGGCCAGATTGAGCGAGCAAGACAAGGTCAACGTCAAAATAGCCCAAGAGCTTGCTTTTTTGGTGCGCGACCACGTTCGCTTTGTAGAGCCAGAAATTTTCAAGCTGAGAGAACAGTGGCACAACATTAATAAGCTTCTTAGCCTAGTTGCGACGTCAGAGGTTTATGCTAACCATCAGGAGATTTACGAACGGGCGCTTCGTCAGGTTGAAGGTCTACTTGATAAGGCAGAAGAACTTCAGCTTATCTATGTTCGGTCTATTCGAGAAATCTTAATTGGTCGGCAAATTGCGGCGTACAATCCAGAATTGCTGCCTGACAGCAGCGTTGTGATTGACAGCAAGTATCAACAGGTCAGGGATGAATATCAAAGGATGAAAGATGTAGCTACCGCCCATGCTGAGCTATTGCGATCGCGGCAGATATAGGCCCTGTTCAGGTTGAAAACAGCACTATGGTGGGGTGACTGTGGCCACTTGATGGTAGCGTTTCAACAGCTGTCTAAACATCCGCTGAAACATTAGTTCAAAGGTCAATGCTATGAAAAAGAGCTGTTTTGGGCTCATGGTCACCCTGCTCGCCTGCACCGTCGCGCAGCAAAGCGCCCTAGCAGATGAAGTCTGGACCACACAAGAATTCGACGTCGTCTATGAGGAAGACCGTGGTGGTACCGCTATCTGGTCCTATGGGGACGACGGCACTGTGTTCATCGACGGGTTAGCTGGGGTCTACAGCGATCGCGGCTCCTACAGCGGCTACTGGGTTCAAGAGTCCTCTTCCCTGCAGTGCGACACCTATAGAGAAGGGGCTGATGGTGAGCCAACCTACTACTGGGGGCAGATCGATATTACGTTTATTGATCCGGACTTTCCATCGCGTTGGTACGTCAACATCGGTCTTTGCGACCAAGAGCCGACGATTCACCTGGATGGGACACCAGTGACGCAATAGCGCATAACAGTAGTCCTCTATCTGCTGCGCTGAGCTTTAGAAGCCGCTATTAGCTCGCGTCGCGGCGAATCGTGCGGCGGCGTAGCTGATAAAGGCCAACGCCACAGAGCAACAAAATTGCCAGATAGGGGCTATAGACTAGCAGCCACAGCGCCAGCTTCATCAGCCCTACTGAGGCATTGCGAAATGAGAGGGTGGCCCGCTGCCAGGTGTTGCCCAGCTCATCTCGGATGGCGAGGGGCGCGGTGCTGTTGGCGATCGCCGACTCCAAGACCACCGTCACAGTGGAATAGCTGACCCGGTTACGCAACTGCTGGCGCTGGGCATCAATCTGCTCAATGGAGGCGCGCACCTGACTCACCTCTTGGGCTACTTGGAGTACATCACCCACCGACCCCGAGCGCTCCATAATGCCCAGCAGCATTGCCTCGGTTTTACGCAGGTTGCGCAACCGGGCGTCGAGATCAACCAGCTGGGTGGACACATCCTCGGCGGTGATTTGGCGCTGCTGCACCCGTCCCAGCGCAGCAATCTCATTTAGGGTGGACTCTAGTCGGCTTTGGGGCACCCGAAGTCGGGCGATCGCCTGCTGCCCTAACCCTATGTCCGAGCTGCTGTCGTCCAAATTGAGAATATCTCCCTGCTGGGTGCGGGCGATCGCCGCCACAGCATCAACGGCATCGGCAATGGAGTCCACCTGCAGGGTAAGGCTAGCCTGCTTGGCCAACTGCGGCAGTGAAGCCGGTACGTCTTGGGCCACATCGGTGGACCCATCTGTAGGCAGTGCTGCCGGTGCCATCGCCACCTCTGCAGAGCCTTGAGCAGACTCACCATCCAATGCGCTATCAGATAAGGACTCTAAGGATTCTGTTGTCGATGCATCCATCTCTGATTGAACCGACGACAGTTCAGGCGGGCTACCGCAGCTTGCCAGCAGGGCAATGCCCAGGACTGGCCCGATCCAACCCAACCGTTGTGAGGGAAACGTGAGATATGTCATGGCGTTATTGCCCGCAGTGTTCTACTCCATAAATACACATCAATAGTAGGAAGAACGCGGTGGTTACGGAACTCGTAACCAATCCTACTCACGCCATAATCGCTTCCGTCAAACCATCGCGACTAGCCTGATCCAGCGGCATATCTGGTAAATGATGCAACACATCGCCCCATGTGGAG
>JBARYO010000736.1:0-2539 GCA_049647905.1 Elainellaceae cyanobacterium
GGTAAAGACCTGCCCAAGCGCCAACCCAAAAACTTAGCTCGCAAGCTAGCTGCCATTGTAGGCGGTCACCACGGCTTCTTTCCTTCAAGGGATGAAATCAGAAACTTAGATAGCGCCTTGGCAGGAATTGACGACAGCAGCATCTGGCGGCAGTACAGCTCATCTATTTTTCAGCAATTGAAAGATTTTGTCGGTCTAACCGAGGTAGATCTACCGCATCGGTGTGACAATGCCGCAGCCATGCTTCTAGCCGGATTGACCACGGTGTCAGATTGGTTGGCCTCGAACCCTGATGAAAAATCTGGGTTTTCCTATGCCAACGACACTCCGTTTGATGAGTACAAAGTGGAACTGGGCAAGAAGGCTAAACGCGCCCTTGAAAAACAGGGCTGGACCCAGCATAAGAACGGCAATCCCCTAACCTTCAAAGAACTATTTGGATTCGACAATCCACGAGATTTGCAAAAGGCTGCGATCGCCCTCTCCAAAGATCTGCAACCGCCCTGCCTGGTGATGGTGGAAGCTTCA
Organism: Elainellaceae cyanobacterium; assembly: GCA_049647905.1. Classification (GTDB taxonomy): domain Bacteria; phylum Cyanobacteriota; class Cyanobacteriia; order CAKZMO01; family CAKZMO01; genus JBCCAG01. The sequence continues at coordinate 529 of JBARYO010000736.1, forward strand.
ATGGGGGAAGGAAAAACGGAAGCGGCCCTTTACCTAGCGGATCACCTACAGCACAAAACTTCAGCAGGCGGGTTCTACATTGGCTTGCCTACTCAAGCCACCAGCAACGCCATGTTTAAGCGGGTTCAAGACTTTTTAGGCAAGCGCTATAGGCAGGAAGTAGTTAACTTAACCCTGAGCCATTCTGCCGCACTTCTGCAGGAGGACTATCAGCAGACTATTTGCCGGTTAGAGCAGGTCTACGACGGCGAGGGTAGCGTTGCTGCCAGCGAATGGCATACAGCCCGCAAGCGATCGCTCCTCAGTCCCTACGGTGTCGGAACAATCGATCAGGCCCTGATGGGTGCAGTGCGATCGCGGCATCAGTTTGTTCGGCTGTTTGGGCTGGCGGGGCGGACAGTTATTTTAGATGAAATCCATGCCTATGACCTGTACACTGGCACGTTGCTAGAGCGATTTCTGGAGTGGCTAGCGCTACTGGGCTCTCCCGTAATTGCGCTCTCTGCAACATTACCCCGAAGCACACGCAGCAGGCTGCTTACGGCCTATGCTACGGGCAGTGACGGTTCCAGCGATTCCGCTCCTGCCTTACCCAATACGCCCTATCCTCGCATTACTGCCTTTAGCGATGGTGTCATCACAGCCCAATCTTTCCCTGCCTCTAAGCTCGTCTGCCGGGAGCTGGCAATTCGCTGGGTTAAAGATGAGGAATGGGTCGTAGCGCTGCTAGCCAAGCTAGAACAGGGCGGCTGTGTGGCGGTGATTTGCTCTACTGTAGGCCGAGCCCAAGCGGTCTATGACGTGTTGAGGCCCCACTTTAAATCTGGGGATGAGCTGGGGCTGTTTCATGGCCGCTTCCTGTTCACCGACCGCGAACGCATTGAGAAAGCCTGTCTCGATAAGTTTGGCAAAACGGGCGATCGTCCTCATAAATACGTGCTGGTGGCAACCCAAGTCATTGAGCAAAGTCTAGATGTGGACTTTGACCTAATGATTAGCGATTTAGCCCCGGTAGACCTGCTGCTTCAGCGGTCAGGGCGGCTCCACCGACACAAGCGTTCTCGATTGCCCAGCTTTGAGCCTCCCACGCTGTGGATTTTTGAACCGACGGTTAGACCTGGTTGTAAAGCTGACTTCAGGGAAAGCGGCTACATCTACGATCGCCACATTCTGCTGCGGAGCTGGCTAACCCTGCGCGATCGCGATTGTGTCCAGTTGCCAGAAGAAATGGACTGCCTCATCGAGTCGGTCTACAATCTCGATGCTCCGATTCCGGGAACCTTGGAACCTCAACATCAAGAGGATTGGCAGGCGTCGCTAGAGGATGATTATCGCCCTGCCATGCAGGAATTACGAGGGAGAGCCAACGGCGTGAAGCTGCCCCCCGCTCGACCAGAGAGCAGTCCTAGCGAGTTCACTCGCTTAGGGGAAGCAGATGACGAAGCGACTATTGCGGCGGTAACGCGTCTTGGAGAACCCTCGATTACAACTATCTTTCTGCAGCGCACCGAAGGAGGGCTTTGCTTACCGAGAGACCGTCAGCCTGTTGACCTAAAAGCCCGCCCTGACCTATCCATGATTCAGAAGCTATTGGCCAACAGCACTCGAATTTCTAAGCGAGAGATTGTCAAGGAGCTGTCGCAGGCGTCGCCGCCTAGTAGCTGGACCTCAGCGCTGTTGAGGAACTGCCGCCATGTGGTGCTAGACCCTGATGGTGCGGCTGATGTGGGCAAGTGGCGTGTGGTGTTAGACGCTGACAAGGGGGTTGTGTTCCTTAAGGAAACTTGAGCATAAGGCCGAAACCATTGGCGCGTGATTTTCTAAATATTTTTGCAACGCTTTGAGTAACCGTCCATGCCCTTTAATTTAACAACTGAACCTTGGATTCCTGTAGTTTGCAACGATTTCGCAAGGCAAGAGATTTCCTTAACGGAACTGTTCGATTCTTGGAATGACGTCAAGGAAATCCAAGGGGACAATCCCCCCACGACCTTTGCGCTGTACCGCTTTC
>JBARYO010000737.1:0-4812 GCA_049647905.1 Elainellaceae cyanobacterium
GCTAGGAAGTCAACAATCTTTTTGTCAAAGTCGTCACCCCCTAAGTGCGTGTCTCCAGAAGTGGACAGCACCTCGAATACGCCATCACCCACCTCTAGGATAGAGACGTCAAACGTACCGCCACCGAGGTCAAAGACAAGCACGGTTTCGTTGCTACGCTTGTCGAGACCATAGGCCAGCGCTGCAGCCGTCGGCTCGTTGATGATGCGCAGCACTTCTAGACCAGCGATCTTTCCAGCGTCTTTTGTGGCCTGGCGCTGGGAATCGTTGAAGTAAGCGGGAACCGTGATTACCGCTTGGGTCACATCTTCGCCCAAATACTTACTGGCATCATCTTTAAGCTTTCTCAGCACCTCAGCCGAGATCTGCTCTGGGGCGAGTTCCTCACCCTTGGATGAGCTGACAATTTTGACGTTTCCGCTGACGTTTTTGACCTGGTAGGTCACTTCAGTCAGCTCATTGGACACCTCATCAAAGCGGCGACCAATGAAACGCTTTACGGAGTAAAACGTGTTCTCGGGATTCATTACCGCTTGACGCTTAGCAATCTGCCCCACTAAAAGCTCACCATTCTTGGCGTGAGCGACAACAGAGGGGGTTGTGCGAAATCCTTCTACGTTGGCAATAACAGTTGGCTTTCCGCCTTCCATCACAGCCACGCAAGAGTTGGTTGTTCCTAAGTCGATACCAACAACTTTTGCCATACGAATCAATACTCCGGTCTACTGCTAACTAGGTAAATTTGGACTGAGCAACCAATGACTCACGGGTTTTACACCTCCCCCATCTGGGGAGACCTCCCTCTATACTGCGCTGGCGAATTTGCCTGTTGAAGGGGGGGTTACCGAACAATGGTTTGGACGGTTTGCACCTGCTACCTGCCTTTCAACGGCCCGATGTCGGCCTGAGATCGGATGGTTCACCGCGCGAGTTAGGGCTCAGCGATCGCCTTGCTTAATCCTCATGACCTCAGTGTAGAAAGACGGGGAACAATCGGCAGGGGGGCGAACCGTAATCGGGCTGTGGGGTTTGCCGTCGCGCCCCTAGCGCCCTAAAGCTGCATCTACAGCCTGCTGATGGTCGCGGCGCGTAATCCAGCGGTGGTAGGTTTGGGTATGAATCGCGACAGAATGCCCCATCATTTGGGCGGCGACGGTGTCAGGCAACCCCACATGGACTGTGCGCACGGCCCAAGCGTGGCGGAGATCATAGGGCTTGAACGGGAGCCCATAGCGGCGGAGTTGAGTCGTCACCTTCTGTCCCACAAGCTGCAGTGTGGTCTTCGTCAGGTCGGTAGTCAAGTTAGGCAGAATAGGATTCTGAAGGTCAAACTGCGCAACCCAGTCTGGATGGAAAGGCCAGACTTCCCGCTGCCCTGTCTTCGTCGTTTCTAGCACCTCAACAGAGGCTTGCGAGAGTACTGGGGTAGACTGCAGCAATCGGCTACAGACACAAAAAAAGACTTCGTGGTTGCGCAGTCCATAGGTGGCCATCATGCCGTAAACGAATCGCCAGGCTGGGTTAGGAATTTGGTGATAGGCCGCAAGAATCGCTTCATCGGATGGCAGTTGACGCAGCTTAGCCTGACTACGGCTGTAGGTACCCCAGCGCGTCTCTAGCCCTAGGGGTAGCTCCACATTGATAAATTGGGCAAAGGCACTCAGGGCCGTGCAAGCAATTTGTCGGCTACGGGATCCCTTTGGAATAGCGTCCAGCGTAGAATAAATAGCCTCTGCTATGGTCAAGCGTCCGGAAGACTGGAGCGTCGCCTCAAGTTTGCGTAAGTAAGGGGCGTAGGCCGTGCGCCATGTTGTTTGCGCTGACGATGAGGCTTGCCGCTGCTGAAAAAAGCTAACGCGAAAGGCTTGAATCTGCTCTGCAAGCGTCATTTGCTGCAGTCGCTTACCGCCGGATTGATCGACTTGGTACTGTCGCCAGTCAAAATTACGCTCCAGTAGCTTCGCCGCCACAATCTTAGCGTCTTGTTCTGCCTGCTTGAGTCCAGCTTTTGTGGCTGGCACGCCCAGACTGAGACGCTGCTGATAGGCCTGGAGGCGAGAGCTATGGGGACGGGGGGGGAACGTGGCCCGTAAGGCCAGTTTTTGGCCTCGCCGCTCGATTTTCACCCCCAGTTGGGCGGCTTTGAGCCGCTGGTTGATCTGTTGAATGCGGGAGTCAATATCTGCGGATGGACGCATTGGAACCGGATGTGGATGCTCAGACAGGATTAGGTCTAGACGACTGGCATTGATGCATCCAGGCGACAGGGCAAATTGCACAAGGCCCATTAACTACGATGCAAATTTCGTCGTCTTTGACGCCGACGAAGAGCAACTTCAGCGCTAAGATTAAGAAATACTATCTTCCTTATAGCAAAGTCTTTGCGGTGTGAAGGCGTCAGTATTTAAATCGTCAGTTAAGGGGAATGCCGTGGTCACCACCGGTCGCGTTGGAGTATTGCTACTGAACTTGGGAGGGCCGGAGCAGATTGAGGATGTTCGCCCCTTCTTGTTCAATCTATTTTCCGACCCAGAAATCATCCGACTCCCCGTGGCTTGGTTGCAAAAACCTTTAGCCTGGCTGATTTCGACGTCGAGAGCCAACAAATCCAAGGCAAATTATCGTGAGATTGGCGGTGGTTCTCCGCTGCGGAAGATTACGGAAGAGCAGGCCCAGGTCCTGCAAGAAACGCTGTGCCAGCAAGGGTATGATGCCCAGGTGTATGTGGGGATGCGCTATTGGTATCCCTTCACCCAAGAGGCGATCGCCCGCATCAAACGCGATCGCATCGAGCGCCTAGTCATTCTTCCCCTCTATCCTCAGTTTTCCATTAGCACCAGCGGCTCCAGCTTTCGCCTTTTAGAGCAAATCTGGAACGAGGATCCCGCCCTGCAGGCGATCGAGCATACCGTGATTCAATCGTGGTATGACCGCCCAGGGTATCTGAAGGCCATGGCGCAGCTGATTGCCCAAGAGCTAGATCAGCTGCCCGACCCCGACAGCGCCCATATCTTTTTCAGTGCCCACGGTGTTCCGGTAAGCTATGTGGAAGAGGCTGGTGACCCATATCAACGGGAAATTGAGTCCTGCGTTGACCTCATTATGAAGACCTTAGATCGGCCCAATGAGCATACGCTAGCCTACCAGAGTCGCGTTGGCCCAGTGGAGTGGCTGAAGCCCTATACGGAAGACGCTATTGAGGATCTAGCCCAACGCGTCGAGTCCTTAGTGGTTGTGCCCATCAGCTTTGTGTCTGAGCATATCGAGACCCTCCAGGAGATCGACATGGAATACCGGGAGCTGGCTGAAGAGGCTGGTATCAAGGGATTCCATAGAGTCCCGGCGCTCAACACCCATCCGGTGTTTATTCAGGACATGGCTGACATGGTGACAGAAGCTCTGCAGAGCCCAGCCCTGAAGCTAGAGGATGTCATGCGACCCCCTAGCGAAACTAAGATCTACCCGCAGGAAAAGTGGGAATGGGGCTTGACGACGGCAGCCGAGGTGTGGAACGGTCGGCTCGCAATGCTGGGATTCCTAGCCCTGATGGCTGAGCTCATTAGCGGTCAAGGTCCGCTGCACTTTGTCGGGCTGCTTTGACCTAGCCTCTGGCTCGGGACATAAGGCGCTCCTGCGCCATGATTTTGGTAAGGTGTACCGTGACGCACCACTAATGCATCTGCCAGCAGGAGGACCGGGTGAACATACTACTCGTTGGGAACGGCGGTCGAGAGCATGCGATCGCCTGGATGCTGGCCCAATCGGACGCCATCGCGACGATTTACTGCGTGCCGGGTAACGGTGGCACTGCTAATACCCCAAAGTGCCAAAATGTGCCGCTCGCGGTGATGGACTTTGACGGGATTGCTGACTTTGCGAAAGAGAGGGCGGTGCATCTAGTCCTTGTCGGCCCGGAAGTACCGCTAGCGGCAGGCATTACCGATCGCCTCCAAGCCGCTAGCCTTGCTGTCTTTGGCCCGACCCAAGCCGGAGCGCAAATTGAGTCGAGCAAGGCTTGGTCTAAAGCATTGATGGCAGAGGCTAAGATCCCCACAGCAGCATCCGCAACCTTTTCCCAGGCTGAGCCAGCGATCGCCTACATTCGCGCTCAAGGTGCGCCAATTGTGGTGAAGGCAGATGGACTAGCGGCAGGTAAGGGCGTAACGGTGGCCCAAACGGTTGATGAGGCTGTGGCGGCTGTACGGGACGCCTTGGGGGGGCGTTTTGGCGATGCAGGCCAGCGAGTGATAATAGAAGACTGTCTGCAGGGACAAGAAGCCTCGATTCTAGCGGTCACCGACGGAATATCTATCCGCCCCCTAGTGCCGTCCCAAGACCATAAGGCCATCGGTGAGGGTGATACTGGCCCTAACACGGGCGGCATGGGGGCCTACGCGCCGACGCCTGTGGTTTCTGATGCGCAGCTGCAGCAAATTCAACGGCAGGTGCTGGAGCCGGCGATCGCGACCTTGAAGCAGCGCGGTATCGACTACCGGGGCGTGCTCTATGCCGGGCTGATGATGACCCCCGAAGGTGAGCCCAAAGTTATTGAGTTCAACTGTCGCTTCGGCGATCCCGAAACCCAGGTCGTCCTGCCCTTGCTGGAGACGCCTTTAGAGCAGATTTTGCTAGCCTGCGTAGAGCAGCGACTCGCCCAGCTGCCCCCCATTGTCTGGAAGCCACAGGCATCTGCCTGTATTATTTTGGCCTCTGGTGGGTATCCCGGAGCGTACCAGGCGGGCTACCCCATTCATGGCCTCGATCAAGCCGCAGAAACTGCGCTGGTGTTTCATGCGGGGACAGAGGCTAAAG
>JBARYO010000738.1:0-2007 GCA_049647905.1 Elainellaceae cyanobacterium
GACGTCCTCTGCTTCGACAATGAGGTGCATTTCGATAAACACTTGCTGTCCAACGACGCCCCGCGAGGCAATGTCGTGGCAGTTTATGACGCCAGGAACGCCCATCACTATCCGGTGAATCGCTTCCGGGGCGATCGCGACTTGGTCAACCAGCCAAGGCAAGTTGGTTTTCACCACATGCCAGCCACTTGAGAACACCAAGATCGCAACTGGAAACGCCAGCACTACGTCAAGCCACGCATAGCCCAGCACCCAAACGCCAATCAGCCCTGCCAAAACCGCAATGGTGACCCAGACGTCGCTCATCGTGTGGTGTGCGTCAGCAATTAAAATGGGGCTGTTGATGCGCTGCCCCACCCGGCGTTCGTAAAACGCCACAAAAATGTTGATTCCCAACACGAGCAGCAGCAGCCAAAGTTCCCATTGGCCCATATTGATATGAGACTCTTCCGCAAATAGGCGCATGATAGCCTGCTGTAAAATTTCGAAGCAGGCAACGCCTAAAAACGCTGCAATACCTAACGCGCCGACGGCTTCAAACTTTTGATGGCCATAGGGATGATCTCGATCTGGCTCCGGAGACGAGAGCTGACTTGTGACTAACCCCAAAACGTTGTTGGCGCTGTCGGTTACGCTGTGGAGGGCATCAGCGAATATGCTCAAAGACCCCGTCAGGACACCAACCACAAGCTTGATTATCATAACGATGATATTGAGGACCAGCGTGATGATCAAAACTCTGCGGACTTCAGTACGGTAGTTAGCGCTCATATCTAAACGTTATGTGTAGAGCACGACTTGGGCGGGCTTCATCGGTAGAATGGTGAAGCGATATGTCTTGAATAGCTTCTGCCATGCCCGATTCAAACCTCAGTCTAAACCTTGTTGAAGGGTCAGTTTCGTTTAAGTTTACGCCGGAAGCCGCTAAGTCACTACGGGCTGACGTCGCAACGCTGCTAGAGAGCCTCAAGGTGACCACAGTCCAGCCCGGCCAATCCAAGCGACCTACCCCAAAACCTGCCATGGAATACCGCCATGCTGGAGAGGTGTTTCTCGAAATATTCTGCAATCCCAACATTTGGCCTAGTCCCTTTGCCGCCAAGGTGCTAATTACGCTGAGAGACGAGCGCATCCGCCTGACGACAGAAGCAGAACTCACACAGCTTGTCAGCGATCTGAACGAATTTCTGAGCAACATCAGTCCTTAGGGCTTGCCCCAACGCCACTGCTCAAGGCAAGGTGTGATACGTTAATGGGAGAGTAGACATTACAGTCCAATCTACTAATTTATATTGTGCTAGGCCCTATTATGGCCAGTGCGCTGCCGTGGATTGCTGGACTAATCTTGCCGAAACCCATCCTCTAATTGTGCTATGAATCCTGACAATCTGGCTGAAACCCTTCAAAATGGATTTCGCGTTACGCTGGGCGCAGCGTCATTTTTAGCCGAAACACTTCAAGATTCTCAAAAGCGAGATGAAAACTTGAGTAAGCTTCGGGTAGAAAACTTGACGATGCTTTCGGATGAATGGGCTGTTGAAGGGGCTCGAAAAGAGGAAGAAGCTCGCACATTCGTAGAATCTGTTATTGGTCAGACGGCTTCCCCCAACGGTCTTTCAATGCCAACGGCACCCTCAAGTACATCTGCTCGAGGTGGCACAGCCGGTACGGTGAGCGTTCCGACCGAGATTCAGATAGAGCTCGACGTCCTCAAAACCCAGCTTTCAGAAATTCGGATGGAGCTAGAAAAAGCCAACATGGACGAAAGCTAGGTGGCCCTTTGGGTTTATATCTTGCTTACTTGGGCTATACCCCTCTCGAAGTTTGGTTTACGGTGTCTCAACAAAAATTATGCCTGACTGCAATACTGCAGTCAGGCTATTTTGTAAGCCATAACGTCATCGAAGGAACGTCTCGTATTGGAGATGGCAAGCAATCCCAATGGTGCTTCAGCGGTCCAAATACACTGCGTATCGGACCGCTGGAGCGTCAATTTAGTCGTTGCTC
>JBARYO010000739.1:0-5548 GCA_049647905.1 Elainellaceae cyanobacterium
CTGCTTGCTTCTGCCAGCAACGACCAAACCGTGCGGCTGTGGCGGCTGGATGGCACTCTGCTACAGGTTTTTGATGAGCATTACAACGGCGTGCGCCACGTCAGTTTTAGCCCCGACGGGCAGACGCTGATTTCTGCTGGAAACGATCGCATCCTGCGGTTGTGGCGGCTAGACGGCACTCTGTTAGGCTCCATTTATGGCCATGGCGCTCGCATCATGGCCGTCAGCGTCAGCCCCGATGGGCAAAAAATTGCGGTGGCGAGCGGTCGTACCCTATATCTGTGGCGACCCGATGGGGATGCCATTGCCACGCTGCAGGGCCATGACGCCCGCGTGCTTGACGTGCGCTTTAGCCCTGACGGGCATCAGTTTGCGTCGGCTAGCGCCGATGGCACCGTGAAGCTATGGCACCAGCATGGCTATTTGCTGAAGACGTTTCGAGGCCATGAGGCCCGAGTTCGGGGCGTTCGCTTCACCCCTAGCGGTGGGCTTGTGTCCTACAGCGCCGACCGCACCGTGCGGATTTGGCATCCCGATGGCAGCGTTGTCCGCATTTTAAGGGGGCAGCGATCGCCCATTTGCTACGCCAATGTTTCTGCCGATGGGCAAGTTATTGTCGTTGTAGAAGAGGCCGGGTGGGTTAGGGGGTGGGATATGGCGGTGCTACTGACTCAGTCTGACGCTATCGAACCGTTGTATGAGTTCAACCTCAACGGACGCCCATCCCCGTGGCTGCAAAGTGAGCTGAGCTTAGCAGAACTGCTGGCGGAGGGATGCCGGTGGCTGGCGGGATATTTGGCCCACAGCGCTGAGGTGCCTGAAGGGGACCGGAAAATCTGTACTGAGCTGGACTGAGCTGTGGTTAAGGCGACTACGTCTTGGGCATTCTGAATTTAGACCTGAGGTGTTCTGAACATTGTGTTTGGAAGCACTCTTTTGAGGCTTGCCTTTGGCCTATTGAATTCGATCGCCCGTTGTTAGCAGCGGATGCAATTGCTACCTGTGACTGCACCACACACGCCAATATATTTTATTTATGACAGACCACTCCCTACAACAGTCTGAAACTATCATCACGGCAGCAAACGCAACCCTAACGAATTGCGATCGCGAGCAGGTCCACATTCCAGGCGCAATTCAGCCCCACGGCATCTTATTTGCCCTGCAGCCGTCGACGTTGATCATTACCCACGTCAGCAGCAACATTGAAGGGATTTTGGGCCACCATCCTGAACAGATCCTTGGCCGTCCATTGGCCTCTCTAGTGGGAGAGGCGGTCATCGACAGCATACAGCAGTGTTTGTCGGGAGACTTTGAGCATGTCAACCCGATTCCCGTTGAGCTTGAAGGCTCCAATGGCCCCGCGACGTTTGACGGAGTCGTGCACCAGCACAATGGAGCCGTTATCTTTGAACTCGAACTCTCTTCCACCATAGAAACGACCAGCTTCTTCGACTTCTATCGCCTTGTCAAAACCACCCTGACTGAGCTACAAAAAGCGCAAAACTTGGAGAATCTCTGCCAAATTGTGGTGGATGATATCCGTCACATTACTGGATTTGACCGGGTCATGATCTATCGCTTTGACGCAGATAGTACCGGCGTGGTTGAAGCAGAAAGTCGGCGTGAAGATCTGGAGGCGTTTTTAGGACTGCGGTATCCGGCGACGGATATTCCAGCTCCGGCACGGCGGCTCTACCTGTTAAACTGGCTGCGACTGATCCCAGATATTGCCTACGCCCCTGCCGATCTCATCAGCAATTCTGAGGTGGCTGAGGGACCATTAGATTTGAGCTACTCCATCCTGCGTAGCGTTTCACCGCTCCATATCGAGTATCTACAAAATATGGGGGTACAGGCCTCCATGTCCATTTCCCTAGTGAAAGAAGGGAAGCTGTGGGGGCTAATTGCCTGCCACCACCACGAGCCTCGCGATATCAATTACAACATTCGTACATCCTGTGAGTTTTTAGGCCAAGCTATGTCGCTAGAGCTGGTGGCCAAAGAGGAGAATGAAGACCTGCAGTATAAATTGCAGGTCAAAGAATACCAGGCTAAGCTAATTGACTGCCTCTCGACGGAAAGCTCATTTTCCCAAAGCTTAGTGAGAAATGCCGATGCATTACTCGCGCTATTGAGTGCGACCGGGGCGGCCATTTACACCGATAATGGGCTCTCGTTAATTGGAGATACTCCCGATCGGCAGCAGGTTGAGGCACTGATAGATTGGGTCAGCGACAAAACAAAAGATGACCTGTACGCTACCCAGGAATTGCCGCATGAGTATCCAGCGGCGGAGCAGTTTAAGGCTGTTGCCAGCGGGACGATTGTCTTAGCTGTGACGCGGATCACTAAGAACTTTATTGTTTGGTTTCGCCCTGAAGTGGTTCAGTCTGTCATTTGGGCCGGAGATCCGCAAAAGCCCGCTCAGATTATGGCCGATGGTATCCTCTATCTAACACCGCGTCAGTCGTTTGACCGCTGGCAAGAGTCGGTGTACGGCAAGTCTTTGCAATGGAAAAGCTGCGAGATTGACAGTGTATTTGCGCTCAAAAATGCCATCGTTGGAACCGTTCTGCGCCAGGCTGATGCACTCGCGGAACTCAATGGCCAGTTGATGACAAGCAACGGTGAACTAGATGCATTCGCCTATGCTGCATCCCACGACTTGAAGGAACCTTTGAGGGGCATCTATAACTATTCCAGCTTTTTACTAGAAGATTTCCCCGATGATTTTTCGGAAGAGGGGGTTAGTCACTTAAAAGCGATTGCCAAGCTCACCCAACGGATGGAGAATCTGATTGATTCGCTACTGCATTACTCGCGCTTGGGGCGCACGGAGCTAGTCAAAGTCCCTGTGAATGTATCGGATTTACTCAAGGACATTGCAGACCTGTTTTGTGTGCAGACATCAGACGACGTTACGCTTCAAATCGGGGCGGACCTGCCAACGGTGCCGGGGGATGCAGTCCAGCTGATGGAAGTGTTCACGAATCTAATCAGCAATGCTATCAAGTACAACGATAATCCCCAGAAACATGTCGAGGTCGGCATCTGTTCTACTGTTCCTCTAGAGGCCAAGCTTGGTGGGAGTGATCCAAACTCGATCACGTTTTACGTCAAAGACAACGGTATCGGCATTCCCGAAAAACATCAAGCCAACATTTTTAGGCTCTTCAAGCGGATTCACTCGCCGAAGAAGTATAAAAGCGGTACGGGGGTGGGGCTAACGTTGGTGAAGCGGATCATTGAGCGACATGGTGGCTCAATCGCGGTGATCTCGGCGCAGGGTGAGGGAAGTGCATTCTACATCACGCTGCCTGGCAGTGCCTAAAGACGAATTGCGTTAGTTGCAAGTGCCACAAGTGCCACAGCGGTGTGATGCTGGTGGCACTTGGCGATCGCCTCCACGGGTTGGCCCCTCGTCTACCGTTGTTTCCGAAGCCCACTGATTTGATTTAAGACCCTATGCATACGCCCCCTCATCTTGCTCAATTGATCGTGGTTGAAGACAGTGACGCTGACTTTGCAGCGTTGAAGCGGTCTCTGCGTAAACTAGATGTTCGCAACGAAGTTCAGCGGTTTGAGGATGCTGATGAGGCGTTCTTGTTTCTCCAGGACTTTTGTAAAGCTCAATCCACTCCTCAACCTGTGATTGTTCTTCTCGATCTTAACTTGCCTGGAACGGATGGCCGAGACTTCATCATTCAGGCCAAGCAGAGCGACATTCTCAAAGCCATTCCAATTATTGTGTTTTCGACCTCGTCAAACCCCAAAGACATCGAATTTGCTTACGCCAACGGCGTCAATGGGTACATGATCAAACCGGTCAACACAGAAACGTTCTATGCCAGTATGGAAAGCTTCAAGCATTACTGGCTAGAAATCAACCGTTTGACGTAAGTTTTCGCGTCAGTAATGAGTTGGTCAAAACCACAGAAAAAGCTGGGCATATGCACCAGCTAAGAGGGGGTTTGAAAAGTCGCAAAAGTTCTGCTTCACCCGACGCTGCGCCGCTGTAACCCGCGCCATCAAGAGCTGCGGGGGGGGATTTTGACGACGGTAAACCAAAATTCTTCTAGGGCATGAATGACCTGGGTAAACTCATCCAAGCCCACGGGCTTGCTGACATAGCAGTTCGCTCCTAACCGATAGCTATCATCAACATCTTGCTGTGCTTGAGATGTTGTCAAAATTGCAACTGGGATATGGCATAGCGCTGTATCCTCACGAATGGTCCGTAGAATCTCTTTGCCGCTCATACCGGGAAGATTGAGATCGAGAAAAATTAAATCGGGTATAGTAGCCTCCTCGAACGGGGGGCAATGATGTAGGTATGCGATCGCCTCAGCGCCGCTGCGAACGGCATTGAGACGGACGTGAAGCTTTGAGCCGAGCAGTGCTTCCTGCGTTAGATCAATATCTGCTGCATCGTCTTCGATGAGAAGAACCTCGAAAGAATTCGTATCAAACTTCTTAGACAACTGTCGGTAGTTCATAGTATTTAGCGAGGCGTAGGCAGGTTGGGGTCATGGATAACAGAGGCGTGGAGCAGTGGCACTGTGGGGAGTGTAAAGTGGAACGTTGCCCCTTTCCCCAGCTGCGAGTCAACCCATATCCTGCCGCCGTGGTGCTCCACAATCCGTTTGCAAACGGCAAGACCTATACCCGTACCCTCATAGGCTTCCCGAATATGCAGTCGCTGAAACACCACGAAGATCCGTTCGGCAAACTCAGGGGCAATGCCGATACCATTGTCCGTCATTGAAATCTGCCAAAACTCACCGGCAGGAACCGCATCAATGACGATGCGAGGGGCCTCGTCAGTGCGGTACTTGAGGCTGTTGCCAATCAGGTTTTGTAGCAGCTGCCGTAGCAGCACGTCATTGCCCTGAACCGTGGGTAACGCCGGATGGATGTGGATTTCGGCCCCTGTCTCTTCAATCTGGGTCTGCAGATCGCTGGTGACCTGTTCCAGCAAATACTCCAACTGAAGTGGCTTTGTGGTTAACTCGCCACGTCCCACCCGCGAAAATTCCAGCAAATCGTTGATCAGGTTCATCATCCGCATCGCCCCATCGGTAATGTAGCCGATGTATTTGTCAGCCCGCTCATCAAGCTGGCCCTCGTAGCGCTTGACTAACAAATCGGAATAACTGCGAATTTTACGCAGCGGCTCCCGCAGATCGTGGGAGGCCACGTAGGCGAAGTGCTCTAGCTCTTGGTTAGAGCGCTTGAGTTCAACATTGAGCTTGGCGAGCTGCTCATCACGTCGTTTCTTTTCGGTAATGATCTCAGTCAGCATGATCAAGCCACCGATGGTCCATCCATCGGTGTAGCAGGGGTGAAATTCCCAACGCAGCCATTCTGTTTCGCCGTTCTCGCGCGTGAAGGAGTCTTCGTCACAGGTCAAGGTCTCTCCATTGAGACAGCGCAGATGGTCCTTCTGCCAACGGCCAAGCGCTTCTGGAAATACCTCGTAGTGGCAGCGGCCCACAATCGCTTGACTGCCCAAACTATAATCCTCTAGCCAGCGATCGCTGTGGAC
>JBARYO010000740.1:0-1793 GCA_049647905.1 Elainellaceae cyanobacterium
GAGCAGCCCTACAATCACCCCTATTTCTGGGCCGCATTCTCTGTGTCAGGACTATGAAAGACTCTGATATATTGGTTCTCCGTTCGTTCTTCTACGCACTTGCCCAGCAGCAAGCGGCCCTGCCCGACACCGTAAACGCGCAGATGAACCAGATTGCCCAATCTTTGGATACCCGCGTCTCAGAGCTCAACGCGTTGGCAAGGTCGACGCCAACTTTGGCAGCACCATACAAAAGCGCACTGCGGTGGTTGGTCAACCATGCCGCTGAGCGAGGAATGGGCCTAGATGCCCTACCTGATAAGTATGATGAAACAGACAACGTCGAGCAGGAAAACCTAGCCCGAAATCTGGACACTCACTTTAACGATATGAAACAGGCGTTTGAGATCATCGACCAAAAGCTCGATAATCCTGCTCAAGTGCTGACCGCACCCGACCCCGTTCAAGCGATACGTCAGGCCCCAGCAACTTAGTTTCCGTTGGTTACTCTCTTGTGAGTCAAGTGCTCTATCCCACCATTGACCTTTTCCTATACGACTTGCACGATAGCCTCGGTGCAAGCCGGGATGAGCTTGACAAAAGCCGTCGTCGCTTCTGGCAGCGCATCTACAACGGCACCCTCACAGACGAGAAGCTGTCAGAGCTGCAGTCTTTAGAAAAGACTTTTGCCAACTACGTCGAGCTACTTGGAGATAGGTAATATGAGCCATTTTCCCCCGAGTTTGATGGCTACTACTATCCCGTCAAGCTTGGCGATACCTACGCACTCCAGGTTGACTGCTCTGGCCGAAAAGACGACCCCACATGGGAATCGCTGCCGCTCTCAAAAAAGCTTCAGCAAACCAAAGACATCGTCCTCAGCCACACCCACAACATCTCAGGCGGCATGGGGCAAAACTGGCTGATTCGGGGCCAGCTAACCGAAGCGGAGCAAGACCCGGAAGCTGTCGCGCAAGAGTGTTGCAAAGCAGCCAACATCGTCCCGGATGTTGATTGGCGCTACGACCTCAAAGGCCAGGGCACCTACAAAGGCGCAAAGCTATTTGAGCTAGAGCGCCGCGACTACGTACCAGACGGGGTCAATCAAAATCACTACATCTTGATCTGCCTGTTTGCTCACGACCAAACCAAGCGCGATATTCAAAGAACTTTAGGACAGCTCTATCGCAACCTAATCCGCATCTTCTACTACCGCAACAAAATTTTGTGGGTTTACGAGCAGAGCCGCCAGCTCAAAATAGAGCTGAAAGAGCGCTCCCGCACCATTCAAAAAATTGTTGATTCGCTGTCGAGCTACGTCAACGCGCCAGTACTAGACCTAAAACAGCTTCAGGTTGACCTATCAATTGCTCTGAAAGCATCACACTACTACGAAACTAGCCTCAGCTACTTTCAAGAGCAAATTTCAACCATTAAAATCAATACCGACAACTACAACAAGCGTATTCTAGAGCTGGCGAAGCTAGACAGCGGCAAAAACGAGCAGCAGGCCCTAAAAAAGCTAAACGACGCCGACGGTGATTTGGCCTTTCTCCAGCGGTTTGGAGACTTCGCCCACCATAACTATCTGTCTCAAATTCAAGTAGACTACGAGGCTCTCAGCGCTGGCCTCAAGCCCCTAGACAACTTCATCCGCGCCGTCGAAGGCATCACCGAAATCGAAAAGACCAAAAATGAGCGCAACTTTAACCGCACCGTCGCCGCCGCCAGCGTCGGCATCAGCGCCGCCTCCCTCTTCGCCTCCACCTACACCGGCCAAGCGGCGGAAATCATTCAAACTATTCGGCCAGTGC
>JBARYO010000741.1:0-9153 GCA_049647905.1 Elainellaceae cyanobacterium
CCACCCTATTCACCTAGAGCGCTACCCCGACAAACAGTTTGTGATGGATGAAGTGATGGGCGGCATCGTCATCAATATTCCTTTAGCAGGCGCGTAGCCATCTGAGGCTCCCTCACCTCTAGCCCTCCTTTTGCGAGGAGGGCTTTGGGGGATCCGAACACCTGACAGCAGACCTTTCGTTAGCGTTGTTTCTCCCGATTTTTCCCCAAGGTTCATGAGCACTCGCCATCCCCAGCCTCCGCCCAACTCTCAAACGTCGGCGCACCTCGGCCCTGCTGCTGAGGGTGAGATGGCAGCATCCCTATCACCTCAGCCACGCCCTGTGCCAACTCCATCGTCTGTATCCCCTCGTCGCCCGAACCGCATTCGGCCTCAGCTGAACGTCTTAATCGGCCTGACATTGCTCACGGCGCTGCTGTTGCTGCCATTTGCCTTCAGCGACATGTATCTTGACTGGCTGCGGCAGCGGTCCATCGATTTGCACCAGTTTGTGCGCGGCGAACTCTATAAGCAAAGCACAGGCTACGCGGCTTTATTGTTTGTGCTATTGGAGGTGATGCTCAGCGTCCGCAAACGCAGCCGCAGCTGGATTGGGCGGCTCAAGGTTCCTGGCTCGATTCAGCTCTGGCGCAGCGTCCACATTTTTATGGGGGTGGCGCTGGTGGCGCTGGTTCTGGTTCATACCCTTGGGGCCAATGGGCTCAACTTTAATGCGGTGCTGCTGTGGGTTTTCTTCGCCACCACTCTAACGGCCTTAGTGGGTGTAGTAGCAGAAACTGGCATCTTGGAATCTAGCCGCAGCTATTTTGGCAAGCTGCCCTGGAGTCGTGACGCACTCACCAAAGGCCCCTTGATTCGAGGGCTGCGATCGCTGTGGCTGGTCAGCCATATTTTCTTCGTTTTTGTCTTTGCTGTGATGCTGGTGTTTCACATTGCCTTGGCCTACTACTATCAGTAGGGAGTTGTCAGTAGGGAGTGCCTTCTGCCGCATTCGGCACTGCTCAACTGCTGCTGCGAATTCACGTCTTGAATTCAGTAACGCCCATCACTCTGCCCATCAGCTTTAAAGTAACCTAAACTGCCAATGCCTAATATTGAGCTAATTGAAGCCAGCTTTGAGAAGATAAAGCCCAGCGCGATCGCCTTTTCCAACAGTTTCTACCAACACCTGTTCCGGAACAACCCAGCCTTGAAGCCTATGTTCGCCGAGGTGAGCCCTGAGCTACAGCAAAAAAAGCTCGTGGCCTCTCTGGCGCTGATTGTGGAAAACCTACATAATCCCAGTGCCCTTGCCCGTGCGCTCCAGGGCCTTGGCGCTTATCATGTCACCAAAGGTACTGAGAACAATCACTACCCCAAGGTGGGAGAAGCGCTGCTGCAGGCATTACGGGAGTATTTAAAGGACGACTGGACGCCAGAGTTAGCCCAAGCCTGGCTAGAGGCATATCAGCTCATCGCTTCCATTATGCTGGAAGGAGCCCAGTACCCTGATGCCCACCTCAAGGGCGAGCTAACCTTTTACGAATGGCACGATTTATACGGCGAGATGAGCCCCACATTCCGTAAGCTAATTGCAGACAGCACCCACTTCAAATACGGCGTTCATTAAAAACTATTCCCCATGGCCGTAAACGGATTCCCTAACCTGGAAGACAATAAAACTAACCTAGTCGCGATCGCCCTTGTCGTGCTGTTTGCGATCGCTGCAGTGGTGCTCACCCGTCCTGATGCTTCTGAGACGGTTTCGTCGGTCTCTGGCTTAATGGCGCTGAAAACTACTGCTCAGGAGGCCATGTCCTATAACTCGGCGATGGAAAACCATAAGCCCACTTTGATCGAGTTTTACGCCGATTGGTGCACCACCTGTCAGGCTATGGCTCCCACGCTGCAGGCCGTACACCAGCAGATGGGCGATCAGGTAAATATCGTGATGCTCGATATCGACGATCCGCAGTGGCGGCAGCAGGTGCAACAGTTTGACGTCAGCGGTGTGCCCCACATGACCCTACTGCAAGCTGACCATACCGTTGCTGAAACCCTCGTGGGCCGGGTTCCTCGTCAGGTGTTGCTTAACCGGGTAACAACTTTACTGTAAGGTCCGTCTACAACTCATCAAAGGTCACCGTCCTGTCTATGGCTCTACTCAACCGATTCCTCCAGCTTCTAGAGTTTCTAGAGCAGGCTATGGATACTGTCGATTCCTTTCTTGACAGGCTGACCGTTCCTGCCGGGGTATCTCTGATGACCTGCCTTTTGAGTTACGAAGCCTTGGCCCACACCGGCTGCGATCGCCTATCGTCATCGATTCTCGCCAGCGCGATCGCCCTGACGCTACATTGTGGGCTCAATCGTCCCAACAGCTAGTCCTCACGCTATGTTTCATTCCTGGTTTCAATGGCGCTTAGGTTGGGGTCTCCTCAGCCTTGCCCTAATGCTGGCGGGGCCAGTGGCTTGCTCCAGCGCCAACGAGGTGCCGGCGGCCAATACGCCCGTCACGCTGTCCAGTTCTCCAAATGTCGATATCACCCCGCTTCTGACGGATGTCGTCTATTTGGGGGAGCAGCACGACAGCGAGGCCGACCACGCTGCCCAGCTTGAAATCATTCAGGCGCTCTATGCGGAAAACCCTGATATGGCGATCGCCCTGGAGATGTTCCAGCGCCCGTTTCAGCCGGTGCTTGATCGATACTTAGCTGGAGAAATCTCTGAAGCGGATCTGGTGGCCCAAACGGAATACGAACGGCGCTGGGGCTTTCCGTGGGAGTACTATGCCCCGGTGGTGCGTTTTGCCCAAGAGAATACCCTTCCGGTACTGGCCCTCAATGCCCCCAGCGAGGTCGTGCGCCAGGTCGCGCGGGAGGGGTTAGGTAGCCTGCAGGCGCAAGACTTTCGCTATATTCCGCCTTTGGAGGCGCTAGACACCAGCAACATTCAGTACCAGGACTTTGTCACGGCGGCGTTTGGAGGCCATAGTGCCCATGGCGAACTCAACTTCGAGAATTTCTTTGCGGCCCAAGTGGTGTGGGATGAAACTATGGCGGCAACAGTGGCCGAGTTTAAGCAAGCCTCGCCCGATACGCGGGTGGTAGTGCTGGCGGGCAGCGGCCATGTGATGTATGGCTATGGCATTCCCAGCCGGGTGGCACGGCGTCTGGAGGCTGTGACGCAGACCATGGTGCTGCTAAATCCGGCTGAGGAACTATTGGATGAGGCCAGCGGCGTGGCAGATGTATTTTGGTATGGGGACTAGGGCGTATCTGAGGGCATATTTGGGCCCATGAAGGCGCTGAGGTTGGCGGCGATCGCCGCCGCGTTTGGAGGCTGATCTCCAAGGCCGCTGGCGATGTCTCCGATGGTGGCTTGCATCTGCGGCTGCATCTGGGCAAACATGGCTTGCTGAATCTGCTCGTGCTGTTGCCGTACCCCAGTGATTTCGAGCAGCTGGAAGATCAAGGCCCGTTTCGTTTCGGAGATGCTTTCAACCGTACGACCTTCGGTGATCTCTGGCGCTGTGGTTTGAGCGATCGCGGGCTGGGTGGGTATACTGCCGGTGAGGAGGAGGGCTGATGCGCTGGAAAGCCCGGCTGCGGCGGTGGCGAGTTTTCGGTTCACGTTGGAGCTGCCCGTAACCGTCTCCATCAATTTAGCAAAGTCGTTGTTGGACAGTTTTGACAGAACTATGAAGGTTATGACTTCTTCTAGTAAATAAATCAAAACCATGTCCCAACCTCAACGCGGTTTAACCGCTAGACAAGTTCCGTGGAGTACATTGGGTAAGACTTATTGCGTTGCTCCTGTCTTAGGACAACACATTTGGCTAAAAGCCTGACGTTGCGTAGGCGACAGGACGCGCAACTGGCCTGATGTATCGGGATAGTTGCTATATGCCGTCGAGCTGGTCTGGGGCTTTTGCCTCGCTTCAGTCCGCTTCATTTTCAGCAAACAGGAT
Organism: Elainellaceae cyanobacterium; assembly: GCA_049647905.1. Classification (GTDB taxonomy): domain Bacteria; phylum Cyanobacteriota; class Cyanobacteriia; order CAKZMO01; family CAKZMO01; genus JBCCAG01. Next base: position 3,950 of record JBARYO010000741.1, read on the forward strand.
AAAACTGCTATGGATGGTATCGGTATCGCCGTAACTGAATGGATGCTGAAAGCCCTCCGGGCCTATCTCTTTGCCGGACTAGTTTTTGCCGTGCCCTTTGTCCTCTTTGGTATTCAGCGGGTGGACCCCGATGCTAAAGGTTGGACCATCGGCTTTCGGCTAATTATTCTTCCGGGATTGTGTACCTTTTGGCCCTTGTTTGCCGTGCGCTGGGCAAAGGGCAAAGGCAGACCTACAGAGACCACCATCCACCGGACGGCGGCACAATCCTCTCGTTTGATAGGACTCTGATCACGATGATTCGCTCTCAGCGCAACATTCACGTTCACATGATGACGGGCCTAGCCGGTGTTCTACCAATTATCTTTCTGGCGGGCTTGATCTACCGGCCCACGATTCCCACGGCAGCTGACACTGCCGATGGACTATCTGCTGCGGCTAACGCTCCCACGGCGGGGCAGGCCAACATTGTGGTGCAGTCAACCGTTGCGGTCAATGGCCATGAGTCGTCGCCCGCGTCCTGCGGTGCCCGAGAGGCAATCCGGACTAGGTGCTCTTCTACCGTTGTAGTCAAGCTGCGGCGATCGCTGCCCTGTCCCTGCCGTAGTCTTTGATTCCCTCACCTCATCGCTTAGCTGTCAATCTTAAACAAACTTTTATGAGTATTGGTTATAAAGCGGTTCAATGGAGCCGCGCCAAAATTGTCTATGACATTATTCTGCTGTCGACGGTAGCGATCTATCTCTACGGATTCATGGCCATCACGGCAATGATCAGCCCCGACGTTGATCTGCATACCGTTCGCATTCGGGCCTATGGTTCCGCTGCATTTTTGTTGCTCCACGTCATCTTGTCCATTGGCCCCTTGAGTCGCCTCAGCCCCACGTTCTACCCACTGCTGTTTAACCGACGCCACATGGGCGTCACCATGTTTTTTTTGTCCCTCGTCCATATCAATGGCTGGAAATGGCTCAAATTGCCTTGGGCCTGGTTCGGAGCCGATGCTCCACGGTCACCCATCGATTTCAACGGTGCGCTGACCTGGCATCACGATTTTGGCAACCTCGACCCTCTGGTGAGCCTATTCGCGGGTAACAGCCACTACAGCGATGTCATCCTGTTCCCCTTCGAGATTCTGGGGGCGCTAGCTTTAATTATTCTGTTTTTGATGGCGGCTACGAGCCACGATTTTTGGCTCACGAACCTCACGGCTCCCCTCTGGAAAGCCCTGCATATGGGAGTCTATGTGGCTTATGGGCTGTTGGTGGGCCATGTGGTGTTGGGAGCGCTGCAGATCAACAGAGATCCGGTGCTGACTGGCGCTGTGCTGGTGGGCATGGTTTGGATCGTAACGATTCACCTCATCACCGGCACCCGTGAGCGGTATAAGGATCACAAAGATCGCTCGAATCTTCTGCCTAGGCTGGATGGTTTTGTCGACATCGGGTTCGTCGCGGATATTCCCAACAATCGCGCTAAGGTCGTGATGATTTCGGGGGAGCGGGTGGCGGTGTTTAAGTATGACGGCAAAATCTCTGCGATCTCCAACGTTTGCCAGCATCAGAACGGCCCCTTGGGCGAGGGGAAGATGATTGATGGCTGCATTACCTGTCCTTGGCATGGGCACCAATATTTGCCTGAGAGCGGAACGGCACCGCCGCCATTCCATGAGAAGGTGCCGACGTTTGATGTGAAAGTCCAGGGTGGTCGTGTTTTCATCCATGCCATTCCCCATCCAGCAGGCACTCCCGTCACTCCAGCCGCGATCGCATAATGTAGCGGTTCAAACGTCAGAGAAGATTCAGCTTGCTAGCTGAGGACCTTTTGTAGCACCGGCAAGGGTGACATGCACCCTTATAGAAACCGAGCAAAAATTGGACAAACTGACAGGTGACTTGAGAGTAAAAAAGATCAAAGCTTTAACGTTTTGCTGCTATATTTCTTTTGCTTAATGTTGGCGACCAGCGAAAATTTAAGACGCCAGTCGATCTATGCCAAACGATTAACTTGAAGCAGAATACTATTCTATAGAGTGGCTTCAGATATCTCTATCTCCTCCTATCGACCATTCAAGACTTACGCTGAAATTCAATAGTATGGTCATGACTTGAACCCCCATTGGAGAGACAAACATGGCTTTTCGTAAGTTTTCAGAAGCTTATCCCGACCGCGATGAGATTACCGGCAAAAACGGTGATACCCTCGCGTTCAACGACTACGCATTGTACAGCCGAAATGATGACAAAATTGGCTCCATCGAAGATGTCCTATTTGATGACAAAACCGGCACCATTCGCTATCTAATCGCTGATACTGGCTTTTGGGTCTTTGGCAAGAAAGTTCTGCTGCCAATTGGGCTAGCCCAGTTCGACCGCAACCAGAAGCGTGTCTATGTTGACGGCATGACGAAAGAGCAAGTCGAAAACATGCCTGAGTATCAGGATAATATGACTATTGATCGGGACTACGAAGATAAGATTCGTAATGGATATCGTAGTCTAGGCGATAACCGCAAGCGCCAGTTTAAGGGTCAGAAATACCGTGAGGAGAACCGCTCCTACCCCGGTAGCGCTGCCCTCTATGGCAGGGATAATAAACCCTCTAATGCCAGAGGCGCTGGCGTTGACCAGGACTACGATCGCGAAGCAGGTCTGTATGGAATGGACTCAGAGACCCATGGTCCTATCCGCCTTTACCAAGAGCGCCTGATTGCCGACAAAGATCGATTCAAGACCGGTGATGTTACCGTCGGTAAGCGGGTCGAAACTGAGACGAAAGAGGTCTCTGTCCCCGTTGAGCGGGAGCGCGTCGTGATTGAGCGCACCGATGTTGATTCGACCCGAAAGGTCAAAGGTACGCCAGACTTCAAGGAAGGCACCGTTATTCGCACTGAAACCTATGCCGAAGAAGCGGACATCCACAAGGAAGCCTACGTGCGGGAAGAGGTCAACGTCCGCAAGGAAGTAGAGCGCGATACGGTGACTGGCAAAGAGACCCTGCGCCGTGAGGAGCTAGACGTTGATGCTGGCGAAAACGCCAACGTCGTCAAAAAGTAAGGGTGGCGATCGCGACGTAGGTTTGGTGCAGAATTGAGCCTTATGGCTGCTTGGAGGGTGTTTGAAACGTCGCAAAAGTTCTGCGTTACCCCCCTTCAATCCCCCCTTACTAAGGGAGGACGTCGGAGTTCTTCCCCTTGGCTTTAGCGCAGTCTGCCCGAAGGGCGTAGGGGAGGATTGAGGGGGTGAATCAGGAGCGTAATGCTTCAATCGACACTTTCCAAACATTCTCTTAGCAGTACGAAATCTACAGTCCCTCAGGTTCATAGAATCTGGGGGATTTTTGCATGGCAAATGCTATGGTTCATTGAGACATTTGCGCATCCAGTTGCCCACGAAACGTCAAGGCCTTAAGCCCGTCGTATTGTGCCAAGGAGCTGGGCCAAGCAGGATGGGTTTTGCTGTAGCGATCGCTGCCGTCTGGCCTACGCCCATACTTTAATCGCGGGTGGGGTGAAGGCGGTGCCAAACCCCTGATTGAGGGTCTTACTCCCTATTTGCCAGCACCATCGTTTATTCCTGGGGTAGTGCGACGTGACCACAGTAAAAATTGCGGACCGACGCTAGGCCATTAGAACATTCTGTGGGTTCAAGCATTACGACAGCCTGACTCTGGACCGTGAACTTTCCATGGGCACGGTGCTACCATATCCCTAGCGCCGTTTCTTTCCACAGTAACCCCACAGAAAAAAGGGGATCAAAAACGGATCCCCTCTCATGTTAAATTAATTCGTGCTAACTAGCTGAAAACGCGCTCGTTGGAAACGACAGTGCGCCGAGGCTTACGTGCGCCCACTGTTGACCCGATAAGGGATGCAACTAGGCCGAGAAGGGAGCCAAACAGAAACGCGAAACCGGCTTTGGCCGTATTGGCGGCATACTGTTGAGCTTCGCCAGTGGTGACATCGGGAGTGGGAACAGAAACTCCACCAGACTGCTGAACCTCATTGGCAACGGCACCCACATTGGAGGCAACGACGCCGAAGAGGCCGGAAATTCCTGATGTGAGCAGCCAAGTGCTGAGCACCAGCGTTGTTGCCCATAGAATTGTTCCGTTCAGCAGAGCTGTTTTGTTGTTCATGGGGCCGCAAGCGCTTGCCATGACCCAGCTCCCCAGGAATAGCGCGATCATCAAACTGACGATGGCCCAGATACCGATGCCTAAGCTAACCGGTCCAGCATCAGCGCCATTTGCGCCAGCAGTGAGGCCAATGGACGTTCCCAATGCGCTTAAGAGCAATTGAGTGGCGATCGCCACCACAATTCCAGCAAATATGGGACCCCAGCGCACCCGATCGTGATATTCCACAATTGGCATCACGGGTGCAATGTTGGCTGCATCTGGGTAGCTGGCGTTCGAACGCTCTGTATATGTCATGACTTAACTCCTTTGAGGTTAAATAAAGTTAGATTAAGCTCTCTTTTTTTAAGGGAATGCAGACCTAAAAAGTTGAGGTTTCCTTACCATATGTGCTAGACAACATTGAGATGACTGCCCCACGGTAGAAGATGCTCTATTCAATTGGATAGGCTTATGTTGTTACATTTATTGATATTAAGTAAAAAATACCGGCAAGCGATAGAAATTCCAAAGTCTTTTAGGTTTAGCGCCGTAGGTTTGATTAATTAAAGTATTGGCTGGTTTCTCTCTATTGACTGACGAAATGGATGCTAAAACCCAGTCATAATAGCTGCACTAATTCTTGTCCCGTACCCGTTAACCGCCATGGCACTCTTCAAAATCGGCGATCGCTTTCCTGACTACCAAGAGAGATATCTGGACGGTAACGAAATCAAGGGGACACCGGTCTATGCTGATGTCGACGACGAGAAGGTCGGTAATGTCCACGATGTTCTGGTGGATGAGGAAGGCCGGATTCGCTACCTAGCATTAAATATTGGGTTTTGGATCTTTGGTAAAACGGTGCTGCTGCCCATTGGTCGCTGCACGGATCCCACCGATGGCGATCGCATCTATGCCAATGGACTCACCAAAGCCCAGGTTGAGAACCTACCCGAGTATCGCGATGAGCTGGTGGTGGATTACGACTACGAAGAACAAGTGCGCTCGGTATACCGGATGCCGTCAGCGGGGGGGCTAGGACGTATACCGGTGGGAGACTCCGTTCCCGTGGAGATGTCGGCTTC
>JBARYO010000742.1:0-1954 GCA_049647905.1 Elainellaceae cyanobacterium
GTCTGATGTTTTCTAGATTTTCCCAAATCGGCTATCTTTCCACAAAATTCCACTATGCGTCTACTCTCCATTTTACTCTGTTCATTTATTCTTGCCAACCTTTCCGCCCAAAGTATCGGCCTCCACCCGCCGAGCGTAGATTGGCAGCAGATCGATACCGACACGGTGCGGGTTATTTTTCCGGCGGGTTACGAGCAGCAGGCACAACGGGTAGCTAATCAGATCCACACCCTGCAACGTGAACACACGCGGAGTATCGGTGAGCAGTATTTTAAATTCGACCTGGTTTTGCAGACAGAAACGACTACGCCTAATGCTTACGTGGGGCTGGCACCTTTCCGGTCGGAGTTCTTTACTACGCCACCTCAGAGTTTCCACCAGCTCGGGCTTACTCCTTGGAATGACCTATTGACCATTCACGAGTTTCGTCACGTGCAGCAGAATAGCAACGAGCGGCGCGGGCTGACCAAACTGGCGAGTTATCTACAGGGACAATTCGGGTGGGCCGTCATTTCCAGCATCGCTACTCCAAACTGGTTTTCGGAAGGGGACGCGGTGGTGGCGGAAACGGCACTGACTACGAGCGGACGCGGTCGCTTGCCAGCATTCACCCGTGGATTGAGAGCCATGGACCTGGCGGACATTCGTTACTCTTATCAGAAAACCCGTAACGGTAGTTTCAAGGATCGGGTACCCAGTCATTATCCTTACGGTTACCTGTATAATGTGTACGCCCGACGCGAATTCGGTAACGATGTCTGGAAGCAAGTCCTGGCCGACGGTGCTTCCTACAAACGCCTGATCTATCCTTTCTCCTCGGCCCTGAAAAAGCAAACCGGACTAACCACGAAAAACCTGAACCAACTCGCCCTCGCCGACCTGAGCAGCCGCAACGAAGAATTTTTGGAATCCCGCAGACCCGTTCCCAGCCAGCAACTTTCGCCCGTGCAGGGGGAACCGGCGCAGTATTTTTTTCCGCACCCGCAAACCGACGGAAGCATCATCGCCTACCGCAGTACGTTCAAGCGTACCCCGGAACTGGTCCGCGTACAAGCAGGTAAAACCGAAGTTCTGACCGGCATCGGCATCCAGCAATCCGAATACCTGGATGTGCGGGGGAACCTTGCCGTCTGGACGGAAAATCGCCAGGATCCCCGTTACACCAACCGCGATTATTCCGAGATCGTGCTTTATGAGATCGGGAGTGGCCGCAAGCGCACACTGACCAAAGGTGGAAAATACTTCAGTCCCAGTTTGAGTACCGACCGTCAAAAAATAGCTGCCGTCGACTTCCGTCCGGAAAGAGGTGCTGAAATCGTTGTACTTAATACAGTCAGTGGAGTGGAAGAAATACGGTTGCCGAACCCCGAAAAACACTACCTCGCCTGGCCCGTTTTCTCTGCTGACGGTCAGACCATTTACGCTTTGGCAAATCGCAAGGGTCAACTCGCTATCGTCCGGTATGATTTAGCTGAAAAATCAGCTCCCGTAGCCATTACACTTTTTTCCACCGAAGTGCGTGATATGTTAACTACGGGTGCGGATGGCCGACTGTACTATTCCAGCAACCTCAATGGCATCGATAATATTTATGCTTTCGACCCAAAGACAACCAAGGCCGAATTACTCACCAACGTCGCGACCGGAGCTTATTATCCCGGCGTAAACGATGCGGGTGACCTCGTTTTTTCGGAAACCAACGCCCAGGGACACCACCTCGCTCAGCGTACGGGGCCGGTCGATCAGGTCAACTTTCCCACGGTGCTCAAAACTCATTTTCTTACCCAACCTACCGGCTGGACGGAGGAGGGTGGAGATATTTTGCAGCAATCTTTTGACCGCGACTTTCCAGTCAGCAATTTTAGTGATTACCTGGGTGGGATGAGTCTGCACAGCTGGTCTTTTAATGGCAGCTACGTGCAGCCGGGTCTGGCCATCAGCGTAGACAATGCGC
>JBARYO010000743.1:0-3479 GCA_049647905.1 Elainellaceae cyanobacterium
AGAACCCTTTGATGGCAGCTGTACGAGGCTCAGTCTGCAGGTGCCCGACAGCTTCTTACCGGCCCCGTCTAGTCTGGCCACTAAATTTCACGCTGAGGCTTTTGATGCCCGCTGCGATGCTCCGTTAGTGGCCTCAATGCTGGAGGAAAGCTACAGCTGGATGGGTCGCAAAGCAGAAGCAACCTCCTTCAAAATGACGAAGGTGCTGCGGCAATGGGCTTCCCAATATCCTGAAGGGCTACGGGTGCTGCGGACATCCGATCAAGAGCCGGTGGGGCTGTCGGTCTTTTTCCCGGTCCATGCCAGCTGTGAAGAGCAATTTCACCTGCCCCCCAGCGATAGTCTGCACCTGAGCACAATGAACCACGAAGATCCCATCCGGGTGGCGACGCCAGGAGACCCCGATTGCTGCGCTGTATTCGTTCGCGGCTGGCAGATCAAGTCGTGCTACTGGAGCTACGGGCCGGCCTGCCAATTGCTGCAAGACTCTCAGGTAATCCTTGCACAGATGCAGCAGACCTTCCCTAACCTTTGCGATATCTACACCATGACGATTCATCCAACGCTAGAAGCGTTCGCGCTGACGCTAGGCTTCAAGGCCATGAAGGCGGATCCAAACTCAGCGCTGCGCTGGCTGTATATGCCCCTGGACCGGTTTTTAGCCCTGGATGTAGACGAAACCCTAGTGGAATTCGACTTCGCAGGGCCGTAGCGATCGCTAAACCTGGGCCAAATGGCGGTGGACAAACTGGACACAAATTGACCCTTCCCCTACTCCTGAGGCCACCCGCTTCACCGAGCCATGGCGCACATCCCCCACGGCGAAGATTCCGGGTACGTTAGTCTCCAACAAAAAGCGATCGCGATCGAGGGGCCAAGGCGTTCCATCAGGGATATCTGGACCCGCATAGATAAAGCCCCGGTCGTCCCGCTGCACCAGCCCCTCAAGCCAGTCCGTGCTCGGCGTGGCCCCAATGAAGATGAACAGCGAGTTGGTTTCGAAGGTCTTGATTTCTCCCGTTTGAGAATCCTTCACCTGCAGCGTTTCTAGCTTGTCGTTTCCCGATGCTTCTACGACGCTGTGGAAGGGCAGCACGTCAATGTTGTCAGTCCCGTCAATCTGGTCAATCAAATACTGGGACATACTCTTGGTCAAGGACTCTCCCCGCACCAGGATCCGCACCCTACAGGCGTACTTGGAGAAGTACATGGCGGCCTGCCCCGCCGAGTTGGCCCCACCAACGATATACACCTCTTCGCCCTCACAGGCTGCAGCTTCGGTTTGGGCTGCACCGTAGTACACGCCGGCTCCGCTGAACTGTTCGACACCGGGTACGTTGAGCCGCCGCCAGGCCACCCCCATCGCCAAAATCAAGGCATGGCAGCTCACCTCGCTGCCGTCGGCCAGGGTGAGGGTGTGGTAGCCATCTTTGGTACGAATGGCGATCGCCTCTTGAGGGGTGAGAATCTCGACGCCAAAGCGTTTCGCCTGGGTCACGCCCCGACGGGCCAGGTCGCTGCCGCTGAGGCCCACGGGAAATCCCAGATAGTTCTCGATGCGAGAGCTGGTCCCGGCCTGCCCACCGGGGGCTTCTCGCTCCACCATCACGGTCTCTAGCCCTTCTGACGCACCATAGACTGCCGCCGCTAGCCCAGCTGGGCCACCGCCGACGATGACCAAGTCATAAAAGGGATTGGCCGCTTCGGTTTGCATGCCCACATGCTGCGCGAGTTCGGCAGTACTGGGCTTGACCAGCTTTTCGCCGTTGGGCAGCAGCACCAGCGGCAAGCAAGGATAGCTCGCCTCTCCGGCATAGCTGATGAGCTTCTGGGCCTCTGGGTTGTGCTCGATGTCGAGCCAGCGGTAGGGCACCTGATTACGCGCCAGAAAGTCCCGCAGGGCGTGGGACTCAGGAGACCAGCGATCGCTGATCATTTTCACCCCTTGGAACTCGGGCTTGAAGTTGGCCTGCCAGTCGTTCAGTAGGTCATCCAGCACGGGGTAAAGCTTCTCTTCTGGCGGGTCCCAGGGCTTGAGCAGGTAGTAGTCGAGCCGCGCTTTGTTGATGGCGTCAATGGCGGCGTTGGTGTCGGCGTAGGCGGTGAGCAGCGCCCGCTTCGCCTCGGGAAACACGTCACTGGCCTGGTCTAAAAATTCAACGCCACTCATTTCCGGCATCCGCTGGTCGGCCAAAAACAAGACTACGGTATTGCCCCGCAGCTTCAGCTGCTGCACCACCTCGATTGCCGCTGCCCCCGAGTCGGCCCGCACAATCCGGTAGCGATCGCCGTAGTAGGTGCGCAGATCTCGGGCGATCGCCTGAAGGACGGCATGATCGTCGTCGATGATGAGTATGACTGGCTTTTCCATGGGTAGATTAAGGTGCGCTGAGTAAGTACGAACCGGCAAAATAATGGGCCAAATGGCCTTTCCCAAAGGGTATCAAAGAAGGTGCGGCGACAGCCGCGCGCTGCCAGTGGTGGCGTTGGGATGGACTTATTGTTGGCAGTGGATAACTGAACTCGGCGATATGAGTCATGTCTAGCTGACTGCAACGGCTTGCTCTGCCTTATTATTGGTCATAAGGGCATAGCGTTTGGGTTAAGGAGCAAGATATGGAGATTGGACTTCATAAGTGGGGGGATAGTATTGGTTTCCGTATCCCGCATCAGATTGCGGTTAGCCTTGGTTTTGATGAGCATTCAGTTGTTGAGGTTACAGCGGCAGGGGACGCCTTGGTAATTAGGAAGAAGCGTCTAGCGCTTGACGATCTGCTGAACAGTATTCCCGAGGATTTTCAATATCCTGATGATGTTCAATATTTTGTGGGTAGCGATCCAGCTGGTCAGGAAGTGATTTAGCTGGTCGAGGACTATGGATATTAGACGCGGTGCCGTGATCAGGGTAAATCTGAATCCAACTCTTGGCAGAGAGCAGTCTGGTGATGCCCGCCCATGTCTTATCATTAGCAATTCAAAGTTCAATGCCGCTCGCGGTGGAATCGTAGTGGCGATGCCTATCACAAGTACCATCAAGCCTGAGATAAAAGTTATGGTTCCAGTTCTTGAAGGGTTTAAGGTGCGTGGTTCTATCATTGCTGAGCAGGTTCGGACGCTTGCCTTGAGTACGCGCTGGTGGAGAGCGACCGTGGAAGTGCTACCAAAAGATTTTGTCGATCGCGTTGTTGGTATCTTAAGCGTGATTGTTGATTGAGGCGATCAGAGGTGAAGCGTGGGCGAAGCACTTATCGCCTTTGTTTGAGGTTTGAACTCGGATGGTGATGCTGTGAGCTTGAGCCGTCGAGAGTTGAGCTCGACGATTCGGGTTTCGGACTCGGCGGTTGCAGCTCTGAGCTCGATGATTGAGGTTCTGAACTCGGCGATTGAGGGTTTGAGCTTGACAGCTTGGGTTCTGGACTCGAACGGTGAGGTTCTGAGCTTGGCAATTGGTGATTTAAACTCGGCGATCGCCCTACTTT
>JBARYO010000744.1:0-5053 GCA_049647905.1 Elainellaceae cyanobacterium
AAGAGCAAAACCGAGACGATGCCCTCAACCGGCTGCAGCAGGTCATCCAGGAGGCGATCGCGGTAGCGCCCCCTCGGAGACCGACTAAGCCCTCCCGCCGCGCTAGACGGCGACGGCTAGACAGCAAGACGAAGCGAGGGCAGCTCAAGGCACAGCGAGGAAATTTGTCAGACTTCCGTGAGGGTTAATCCGGATTTTTCGTACCCCTTTACTCATACCCTGTCTAGCGGTCCAGCGCCGCTTCTGTCGCGCAGCAAGGGTCTGTCTCAGCGCCATCTCTCTCAGCGCCATCTCCCAGTGTCGCCAGCAGCGTCGCGATCGCCTTTCCTGATACTGGTTCCACCCAATCCGGCGCAATCTCCGCTAGCGGCACCAAAACAAACGCCCGTTCCGCCAGCCTTGGGTGGGGCACCTGCAGCTCTGGTACATCGATCACCACATCATCAAACAGCAGCAAATCTAAATCCAGCGTCCGGGGACCCCAGCGCTCCCGCCGCTGCCGTCCAAACCGCTGCTCAATAGCCAGCAGGCTGCGCAGCAGATCTACCGCCCGTAGCGATGTCTCTACCACCACACAGGCGTTGAGGTAGTCCGGCTGGGGTGGTCCTACCGCTGCCGTTTGGTACAGCTGTGACGTATAACGCACCGCGATCGCTGGGTGGTCATCCAGGGCTTGTAGCGCTCCCCGCAGCGTCACCAGCGAATTTCCCAAATTGCTGCCTAAGGCGATCGCCGCTCGGTGGGGGGGGGCACTGGCTGCGGCATCGCTTGCCCCGTGCTGATTCGCCTCTACCAAGTGGGATCCACCGCTAAATTGACCGTCAACCGTGCGGGCTCCGGCGGCACTGCCGAAATGCAGGAGCAGATGATATCGCCATTCCCCAGCTCTACCTCGCAGGCGTGACAGGACCCCATGAGGCACCCCGTGGGAATAGAAACCCCAGCCCGCTCTGCCACCTGCAGCAGAGGCTCTCCCACCGTGGCATCCACGGTGACGTCATCGGGTAAAAAGTGAACGGTTATTGTCATATCGATGGACCCAGCGGGATATCCACGCCCGCAGCACAGCACATACCCCCCATGGTAACCAGATCAGCTCAAGGTCTTGAGCTTGTCTAGCACCGGGCTTAGGTCGAGATGCGCTGAGACGCTATCGGCAATCCCATCCAGCATCACCTCCCGCTGCTCCCGGTAGTTGGGAATGCCAGTGGGCAAAGAGCTGAGTCCCCGCTGTTTTCTCAGGCGGTTGAGCCAGGTCCGCCGCCAGGGGCCATTGTCAAAAATGCCATGGAGGTAGGTGCCCCAAACCGACTGGGTCGCATCCACTATGCCCAAATTGGCGTCGTCGAACACCGCCTGAAACCCAGATTCACCGTCGCCCTCAGGCATTTCAGACGGCATAATTTGACTGCGGCCTTGACGAATTTCGTACCCTGCAACGGGTAATCCTGTCTGGGGAAAGCGGGAGGTGACCAAGCGCTGTCGGGCAACCTTCTGGCCGGTAATCACGGTTTTGAGGGGTACCAAGTCCAGACCTCGATAGCGTCCTTCGTGCCCTTCCACACCTTCAGGATCCGCCAGCATCCGACCCATAATCTGGAAGCCGCCGCAGATGCCCATAATTGTGCCACCTGCCGCCGCATAGTCCTGGATTGCCTCCGCCATGCCACTGCGCTGCAGGGCAATCAGATCGGCAATGGAGGTTTTGGAGCCGGGAATAATCAGCGCATCGGGATAACCCAAGTCGTCTTTTAGGCCGATGTAGCGGACATAAACCGATGGTTCGGCATCCAAGGGGTCAAAATCTGTGAAATTAGAGATGCGGGGCAGCCGAACGACACCTATGGTGAGATCTTGGCCGCGGCTGGCCACCCGATTGGTCAAGGAGAGGGAGTCTTCGGCGGGGAAGGGCTGATCAATCCAGGGGATGACGCCCAAAACGGGAATGCCGGTGCGCTTCTCTAGCCAATCAATGCCGGGTTGAAGGAGCGATCGCTGTCCGCGAAACTTGTTGATCACCACGCCGCAGATCAGCTCCCGTTCTTCGGGCTCTAGCAGCTCTAAGGTGCCCACCACATGGGCAAAGGCTCCTCCTCGGTCAATATCCACAACTAGAATCGTAGGCGCATTGAGGTACTTAGCCACCCGCATGTTGGCCAAGTCGCGGTGCTTCAAGTTGATCTCAGCGGGGCTACCGGCCCCCTCACACACCAGCAGATCGAAGTCGTCGCCGAGGCGGCGAATGCACTCTTCCACAGCTTCCCACGCCGGTTCAAGGAAGCGATCGTAATAGTCGGTGGCATTGACGGTGGCCACGGGACGCCCTTTGATGATGACCTGAGAGGTCTGATCGCCTTGGGGTTTGAGCAGCACGGGATTCATTTCGATTCGGGGCGTCACCCCAGCGGCCCAAGCCTGCACCGCTTGCGCATGGCCAATTTCCCCACCTGTGGGGGCGACATAGGCATTGAGCGCCATATTCTGGGCCTTAAAGGGGGAAACGCGCCACCCCTGCCGATGCAGCATGCGGCAGAGCGCCGTCGTCAAAAATGACTTACCCGCGTGGGACGTTGTTCCCACAACCATAATGGCCTTCATCCAGAATCCTCCGAAAATTGATGTACCGTCGGGATGGCGTTGAGAGCGAGTACGGCAGGGGCTCCCAATGTGCTAGATTGTGCTGCTTACAGCATCACTATAGCCAAAGCACTGTGACCAAAGCACTATAGCCAAAGCGGTAACCGCACCCATCGATTAACACTATTCAAGAGGTAAGCGACCCAATACGGAGAATTATCAGATCTTTTCCCCTGATTCCATCGGGCAATCAATTGCCGCCCTAGGGGCGTCAGCCGAAAGCTGTCGGTAAGCCCCTGACCGTCTACCTCTCGCCGCAGCAGCCCGGTCTGAATCAGCCACATCAGCTCGTTTTCCACCGTCAGTTCTGGCAGCGATCGCGTGAGGTACTGATTGCGAACACCCAGGGAGCCGGCGATCGCACCTAGGGCAACGCTCTGCCATTGGAGCACCTCAAACAGTCGCCGCTGAAAGGGGGAGCAGCGGACGGCTCGTTCGGCCCGTCTGAGGACGTGGGATGAGTAGGAAATGACCGAGGAGGGCCGTTGAGGGGCAGATGTCATAGCTCAGAGATCAAGTGGCACAGAGGAGTTGGTACAGAGGAGTGGCTAGTGAATGGCGACAGGCAGACAGCTACAGAGGCAATGACAATTATCGATTGTAGGAGTTTAATCGAAGGTATGCTTGTTGCACGGGCTTGACGCCGATCGCTACTATCAGTCTAACCAGCTTGCATCAGCTATTGCCATGAGCTACTGCTTTAACCCCAACTGCCCTGACCCAGGGGTTCAGCGCATGCGCCACCTTGAGAGCGCTCAGTTTTGCTCCAACTGTGGTGCGCTACTCCAGCTCATCGACCGCTACCGGGCTACCGTGCGTGTGGGGGACGGGCAGTTTGGACAGACTTTTCTGGCGATGGATGAAACAACGGGGAGGCGCTGTGTTATCCGCCAGGTGCCCAAGCCTTCGTCCGACTGTGCCCTGCTTCGGGTTGATGCCCTACGGCAGCGGAGCCAAGCCCTGCGACAGCTCAATTCTCACCCGCAGCTGCCCGCATTGCTCGCCTGGTTCACCCAGCAGGCCCATTATTATTGGGTCTTTCGTTTTGTGGATGGTCCAACTCTAGACCACTCCAAAATCGCCCTAGATGCCACTGATATCTTGCGGCTCCTTGCCGCTGCCGTCCCCCTCTTGCAAACCCTCCATGATGCGGGGGTTTACCATGGCGATATTAAGCCTGCCAACTTGATTCTTGCGCCGTTGTCCACGGCGAGTGGTGAAGGCGGCTCTCAAATGCATTTGGTCGGGTCTGACTTTGGCCGACCCTATGATGATAGATCAGCGGCCTACAGCACCGACTTGCATCATCTAGGGCGGCTGTGCGCCTACCTCCTGACGCCCAACCCCAAGCTGGAATGGTCTGCCTTCGACGGCCAAATTCCGCCCATTGCTGATGCCGCTCTGCGCACAGTGCTATCTCGCCTGATCGGGACAACACCGCCGGCCTATGCTTCGGCAACCGAGGCGGCCATTGCCATTTCTGCTCTCCTGCGTCGTGATGGCCCGACTCTGGTTCCTGACCCACCCAGTGAAGCCGTTGATGACGCACCGTTAGAAGCAGCCGGATGGCTCTGCCGCTACACCCTTCAAGGCCATGAGGCTTGGGTTCGGTCGGTCGCGGTCAGTGCCGATGGTCACTGGGTGATTAGCGGCAGTGGGGACAAAACGGTGAAGGTATGGTCCGTCGAAACTGGAGCGCTGCGCTATACCCTGCGGGGGCACGATTCCTGGGTGAGGGCCGTTGCGGCCAGCTCAAATGCACCCGTCGTTGCCAGCGCCAGTAACGACAAAACAATCCAGATCTGGAACCTTGATACGGGACAGGCCACCCATGTTCTATGGGGCCACACTGACTGGATCCGCGCTGTTGCTTTTCTCCCAGGGAACTGTCTGGCATCCGCCGCTCAAGATAAGGCTATTTTTTTGTGGGATATCGCGTCTGAAACGGTGACCCACCGCCTGCTGGGCCACCAGCATTGGGTGCTGACCATGGCAGTAACGGCGGAGGGAACTCAGCTGGTCAGCGGGAGCCGCGATCGCACCCTGCGTCTGTGGGATTTAGCGTCTGGGCAGTGCCGTCTGGTCTTGACGGGGCACGACGCCGAGGTCACCTGCGTTACGGTATGCCCCCAGACTGGAGCGATTATCAGCGGCAGTGCCGACAAAACAATCCGCTATTGGAACCCGGATACGGGGGAATGCATTCACGTCATCACCTGCCTGGCAGGGGTCAACAGCTTGGCCATCCAGCCGAGTCAGCAGTTCCTGGCCGCAGGATGCAGCGATAAGACTATCGGGCTTTGGACCCTAGATCGTCAGCCCTTGGGCAGTTTGGTTGGCCACAGCAATTGGGTATGGTCGGTTCGCTTCTCGGAAGCTGCTCCAGTACTGGTGAGTGGAAGCTGGGACGGAACTG
>JBARYO010000745.1:0-9305 GCA_049647905.1 Elainellaceae cyanobacterium
AGTCCCAGGACTAGAACGACACCCTAAGCTGTTTTCTATGGCTCCATTGCAAGAGGCCGCAACAGAACTGCTGCGGCCCCAATACTCGACTATGCGATTAGGCGATCGCTGCTCTAACCAATCAGCAGTGCCTACAGAACCAGATTAGAATTGAGGGTCAAATTGAGGTCCGTTGCCGGGTCAATCGTAATCACCTCAACGCGATCGCGTCCGAGCAATATCCCACCGACCGTTCCGACTGCCGTTCCAGCCAAAACTTCTAGAGGATCAATCCGGCTATCGCCCGTAGTCTCCGCAATCACGGTCGCGGCCCCAGATCCCAACACGGCACCCGTAATCGTATCCCGGATATCGATGCCTTTGCGGATGGTCCTAGTTTCTGTGATGGTGCGGGAGGTGGCATTGATAGCCAGTCGCTGGCCGTTGGTCAGAACCAACTCTTGGGCCACAAACTGTGAGCCTTCTCCCGATGGACGCAGCTCACCAATCACCTCGCTGCCCACAGGAATCACAACCTGGCCTTGGCTGTTGGTCAAGGTCTGAGACACCGTCAGGACGAGGGGAAGCGTCTCATTGGGCAGCAGCAGAATTCTATCCGCATCCTCACCGTAGTTCACCCGGATGGTTGAGCCTGCGGGTAGGCTCGCCGAGTTAGTGGTTGGGGTTGTGCCTGGGGATTGGGCCAAGTTGACGATGTAGGGGGAACTCACAGCCGTTACCTCGCCTTGGCTGGCCAGTGCCTGATAGATAAACGCCGCCACATCCGCGCGGGTTGCAGTCTGGTTGGGCCGCAGACGCTCCACGTTGGGATAGTTGACGACAATCCGCTCCTCGGTTGCGGCGGCAATGCTGTTGATGGCGTAGTCTGGGATGGCCGCAGAATCGCTATAG
Source organism: Elainellaceae cyanobacterium (assembly GCA_049647905.1). GTDB lineage: Bacteria > Cyanobacteriota > Cyanobacteriia > CAKZMO01 > CAKZMO01 > JBCCAG01. The sequence continues at coordinate 892 of JBARYO010000745.1, forward strand.
ACCTGTACGGCATTGGTGCCGTTCGCCGCGTAGTTCAATCCATTGGCCAGGGAGACTAGCACCTGGGCTCTAGGAATATTTTGATCCGGCTGAAATACGTTGCCGGGGTAGCCCGAGAGGAAACCCATTTTGTAGGCTTCGTTAATAGCAGGGGTTGCCCAGTAGTTGCTAGCAACATCTCCAAAGGATACCGCTCCCCGAATCTCTCGTTGGTTAAAGGCTTTGCGCACCATTGCCGCGTACTGAGCGCGGGTCACCGGGGCGTTGGGCTGAAAGCTGCCGTCGGGAAACCCAGCAATAACATCCCTGGCAGCGAGATCCGCAATGAAGCGCTCGGCCCAATAGCCAGATGGAACATCTGTAAAGCGCGTTTGAGCAAAGGCGGGAGCAGCGCTAATCAGCGGGGCCACCGCGCCAGCACTCATACCCAGCATGGCCACTAAGGCTATACCAGATTGAAACCGTGAAAATTTTGACATGACGAATACACTCTATGAGGTGAGGGATGCCGTTGCATTTTGAGATGCAAAGACAATAGATTTGTGTGGAGATTAATTTTTAAGGAGAGGGTAGCGGTCGAATCACTGTTCGGTTGAGGCGCTACTCTCGTGCTGCACCCTGAAGACAGGACGAGGCGTAATTTGTCACTGCAGTCGTACTGTTCATAATGAACGCAATGGCTCCAAGATGTTTCGCGCTCTATGCCGAAAATCCAACTGTCTGGGTAACGGCATGCTTTTCCGCGTTACGCTAGCAAACGTCAGCACCTACACCAGAGCGACCCTATGGAGACACCATCAGCCTACAAGCCACCTAAAGTCTGGCAATGGGACGCTGAGAGCGGCGGCACTTGGGCCAGCACCAATCGTCCTGTCGCTGGCCCCACCCATGACGAAGACCTTCCGGTGGGGGAGCATCCGCTTCAGCTCTACTCGTTGGCCACACCGAATGGGCAAAAGGTCACCATCCTGCTAGAGGAGCTACTGGCCCTCGGTATCGCCGGAGCAGAGTACGATGCCTACCCCATCAGAATCAACAAGGGGGACCAGTTTGGCAGTGGCTTTGTGGCCGTAAACCCCAACTCTAAGATTCCTGCTCTAGTTGACCACAGCACCGCACCCCCGACCCGAGTCTTTGAATCTGGGTCTATTTTGCTCTATCTCGCGGAGAAATTTGGCGCGTTTCTGCCTACTGAACTGGCACAGCGGACAGAATGCCTGTCTTGGCTGTTTTGGCAGATGGGATCTGCCCCTTATGTTGGCGGTGGCTTTGGCCATTTCTATAACTACGCGCCCACTAAAATCGAATACTGCATCGATCGCTTCACCATGGAGACAAAGCGCCAGCTGGACGTCCTGGATCGACAGCTGGCAGACAAGCCCTACCTCTGCGGCGAGTCCTACACCATCGCCGACATTGCCATCTGGCCTTGGTATGGTGGGCTGGTGTTGAATCGCCTCTACGACGCCGCCGAGTTTGTAGATGCTCCCTCCTATACCCATGTTGTGCGGTGGGCCGAGGACATTGATGCCCGACCGGCGGTGCAGCGCGGACGGATGGTGAACCGCACGTGGGGACCACCCGAAGAGCAGCTTCACGAGCGCCATGCGGCCAGCGATTTCGAGACTCGAACCCAGGACAAGCTCGATACTGCGGACTAAGCGATCGCCACTGTGAATGATGATTCCAACCAATCGGTCTATGCCGCGTCCAGCATCGTGCGGCATTACGCTCGGCTCAACCGCCTTCAACCGGCAGAGCAGCTCATCCTAGAGCGCTTCCGCGATCGCCTACCCAGCATGACAATGTTGGATATTGGGGTTGGGGGCGGACGCACAACCCAGCACTTTGCGCCTTTGGTCGGGCGATACGTTGGCATCGACTATTCTGCAGAGATGGTTGCCGCCTGCCGCCTGCGCTGCCCGAAGGCCGTTCTCAATGTTGGGGATGCTAGGGCGATGCCGCAGTTCGCTGACAGCTCATTTGATTTTATTCTGTTTAGCTTCAACGGTATCGACTCTGTATCTCACAGCGATCGCCTAAAAATCCTGCAGGAAGTTCACCGAATCGGTAGACCTGGCGGCATCTTTCTCTTCTCAAGCCATAATCTGCAAAACATGGCCCGAGCCTTCAAGTACCAGACCCACGTTAGCCTCAACCCCGTTAGGACCTATGTTGACTTAGCCATGTTCGGGTTACTCCGGCTATTCAACCGGGGTGTATCCAGGGAACAACTCCAAACGGCTGACTATCTCACCCTCAAAGATGAGTCCCATAACTTTCGCCTCCAGACTTACTACATTCGTCCTAGGGCACAGATTGAGCAGCTCCAATTTGGTTTCGAGGCGATTGAAACCTACTCCTGGATGCGAGGGCTGATCTCAGGAGCCGATCGTCTAGCGCTTCAAAACGAGGAATGGCTATATTACCTATGCACTGTCGGTGCAAAACCAGGCAAATAGTTGCGGGTTGACCAATTGAGGTATGCATCCGCAGTAGTCAGATAGGCCAAAAGTTCGGCGGTAGATACTGCGCATTCTGAGCACAGCCAAGCAGGTTGAGGAGGAAAAGCGATCGCAGGGTGGGAGGGCTTGCTGCCTGGCGGGACTTGACAATGCCAAGTCCCGCCGGGAATCATACCGCTACAGGATGTAAGCCACCGTCACCCCAGTCCCGCCATCGGCCTTCTCCGCCGCCTCAAACCGCTCCACCTGCGGATGCCGCTTCAAAAAGTCGTGCATCCCTGCCCGCAGTTTGCCCGTGCCGTGACCGTGAATGACCCAAATTGGCCCCGCCGCCGCGCTGGCGATGTAGCGGTCTAAGTTGATTTCTGCGTCCGCCACCCGGCTGCCCCGAATGTCTATCGTGTTCTTCGAGGTGCGGATAGCGGGGATGTCAGCTTTGGGTGGTGGTGGAGCCGCTGCAGGCTTGCGGCGCTCGGGCATCTCCGCTTTTTCCCCCTGCAGCGACTCCACATCCGCCAGGGATACAGTCATTTTCATCAGGCCGAAGCGCACCGTCAGCGCTCCATCTGCATCAGCAGCGGCAATCACCTCTGCGGTTTGACCCAGTCGAGCAATGCGGACGCGATCGCCCGGCTGGGGTCGGAATCCTGGCTTGGGTTTTGCCGTCTTAGCAGGTAGCTTCTTTTCAGCGATGGTGTTGATCTTCTCCGTCGCCGCTTGGGCATCCTGGGCCGTTGCCTTCCCTTTCTGCAACCGTCGAATCACGCCAGCAATTTCACCCTTGGCCTGGGCGATCGCCGTTTGAACTTGTTGTTCCTGCTCCTGCTTTAGGGCTTGCTCTCGGTTCCGCAGAGACTGGGACTTGCGGGCTAGCTCCGCATGGAGGGTTTCAGCCCGCTTCAGCAAGGCATTGGCCTCCTGGGAGCGTTCCTCCTGCTCTCGGCGCTGGGCCTCCAATCCTGCAATCACCTCGTTGACGTCATCCACACCGGCTACACCTACTAGGTCTTTGGCATGATCCACCACCGCATCATCTAGCCCCAGGCGACGGGCAATGGTGAGGGCGTTGGAGCGACCAGGGATGCCCCACAGCAAACGGTAGGTGGGGGAGAGGGTTTGGTCGTTGAACTCAACAGAGGCATTCTCGAAGCGATCATCTTGATATTTGAGGGCTTTGAGTTCGCCAAAGTGGGTGGTGGCCACCGTGAGATTGGCCTGGTCCGCCAAGCGCTTCAACAGGGCGATCGCTAGGGCACTGCCTTCCGAGGGGTCGGTGCCTGCCCCCACTTCATCGAGGAGCACCAGGGCATTGGCGATGCTAGACGGTTTTCTGGGTGCTTCACTGGATGCTTCACTGGATGCTTCACTGGGGCTATCGTCACTAGTGCCTGCTGCAGACAGCGGCTCAGGCGTAATGGCCTCCAAAACGCGGACAATGCGACGGATGTGACCTGAAAAGGTGGATAGGCTCTGCTCAATAGACTGCTCATCACCGATATCCGCTAGCACTTGGTCAAACCAAGGAATTTCAACGGGCTCGCGAGCGGGGATAAACAGCCCCACTTTGGCCATTAACGCCGCTAGGCCAATTGTTTTCAGGGTAACGGTTTTACCGCCGGTATTAGGGCCAGTGATAGCGACGACGCGAGTGCGGGGTGTGATGGTGACGTCGATGGGGACTACGGTTGGTCCTTGCTCATGCTGCGCCTGCCACACCAGCAGCGGATGTCGCAGCTGCCGTAGGGTCACCCGCTCTCCCGCCGAAGTCTCATCCCCAGCGGCATCCGATCGCTGAATGAGTCGGGGTTGGTTTGCCCCTAGCCAAAGACTGTAGCGGGCGCGGGCGGTAGCCAAGTCCAGAACCGTAGCGATGGCCAGCAGGTCTTCTAATTCATCCAGCACCTCGGCCACCTGCTCACTCAGCATGCGGCGCACCTTTTCTTCTTCCACCTCTTCCCGCCGCACCAGCTGTCGCAGCTGATTGCCTAAGGACACAATGCTCTGAGGCTCGACATACAGGGTCATGCCGCTGGTAGACGCATCATGCACAATGCCGGGGACGGCGTCCTTTTGCGAGGCTTTGATGGGCACCACGAAGCGATCGCCCCGTTGGGTAATGACCGATTCCTGCATGGCGTTGCTGTGGCGCTGGAGGATACGCTGCAGGGTGCGCTGGATGCGATCGCGGGTGTCCCGCAGCTGCTCCCGAATGCCCAGAAGCTTGGGGTTGGCGCGGTCGGTGACCTGGGCGCGATCGTCAATGCAGTGGCGAATGGCTTGCTCCAGTTCAGGGAAGGTCCGTAGCTCACTGACCAGCGCCTGTAGCGTGGGCAATTCGTCGTCGTCTTGGGCATCAATGGTGCGGCGTAGCTGCCGAGCGGCGTAAAGCGTTGTGGCGATATCTAGCAGCTCCTGCCCACTGAGAACGCCTTGACGCGCGGCCCGGTCCAGGGATGGTCCGATGTTTTGAATGCCGTTGAAATTCAAGGTCGCCGTCAGCTGCGATTCGAGGTTATAGACCTCGCGGGTCTGATCTAGAAGCTGCTGGGTATGGGTAGGCGAGTTTGGAATCACGAGCTGTTGCGCTGCCGTCATCCCTAGCTTTGTGGCCGCAAATGTCGATAGATGCTGACAAAGTCGTGGCCACTCTAGTAAAGCAAGCGTCTCGGTTTGAATCAAAAGCAAATCCTTAGTAATGCGTCTTGAGATGGTGCGTTTTGGGTGGTGCGCTCCGCGTCAGCAGTGTGGTTGAGCCTTTCACTAGTGGGGCTGCCACGGGCGATCGCGAACTCGCTTTGTTGAGAGTGTCATACCCCTATGATCCTAGCGTTTACCGATTCAGATTCCAATGGTCCGTCAGTCGTAGAGATCTAATAAGTGGCTGGGCACAAGTAGCGTCGTTTATTTACGGCCTCCTACTGACCTGAGGCGTCTAATCTGCCATAAAGCTTAAGGAGCCCTTAACAGAACCATGGAATCTACTTAATATCTCTGTGAGATCTTGTAAAGCTGGATACCAATTTTGACGATCTAGCTCACAAGACCAACCACGGAATACGTCATGCCTTTTCAGCTACAAATCCTCCATGCTTCTGACTTAGAAGGTGGTGTTGATGCCATCACCAGTGCGCCGAATTTTGCGGCGATCGAAGAATTTTTAGAGACAACTGTTCCCAACAGCATTACGCTCTCCGGTGGCGACAACTATCTACCCGGTCCTTTCTCGGCAGCGGCGAACGATCGCGAAACGTTCCGCGACGACGGCGCTTTCAACGACTTCTATAATGCGCTGTCTGGTTTACCTGCCGACGTCAACGCGGACACCGTTGCAGAGGTCTATGGGTCTTTGCGGGAAGGGCTGGGTCGGGTGGATATTTCCATCATGAACCAGATTGGCTTCGATGTCTCCGCCGTAGGCAACCATGAGTTTGATTTCGGCGCGGGCACTTTCGCTGACATCATTGCCCCTGACTTTCGTGATGCCGGGCTTGACGATGACCGCTGGGTCGGGGCTCAGTTCCCATACCTCAGCTCGAACCTAGACTTCTCCGGTGATGAAGATCTGGCCAGTCTGTTCACTAGCGACATCTTGCTCAGCACGGCCTTTCAGACCGGCCCCGAAGAGTCCCTAGCCGGAGTAGAGGTCCCTAAGATTGCGCCCTCCACAATCATCGAAGAGATTGACCCTGACGGCGTGACGCAGCACATTGGCGTTATCGGTGCCACTACCCAAATTTTGGAAGATATCTCGTCTACCGGTGGCGTTGAGGTGATTGGCCCGGACCAGAACAACATGGCTGAGCTGGCTGCTATTCTCCAGCCCGAAATTGATGTGCTGGTTGCCCAAGGCGTCAACAAAATCGTCCTGGTGTCTCACCTGCAGCAGATTGCCCTAGAGCAAGAGCTTGCCACATTGCTCAACGGCGTTGACGTCATTGTCGCTGCTGGTTCTGACACCCTCCTCGCCGACAGTGAAGACGTTGCTCGTGGTCTGCAGCCTGGCGATGAGGCGAACGGAGGCTACCCCATCCAAACCACCGATGCTGCAGGTAACCCAGTCCTCATCGTCAGCACCGAGGGAGAGTATAGCTACGTTGGTCGCCTCGTGGTCACCTTCGACGACAACGGCCTGGTGCTGCCCGGCAGCGTTGACCCCAACGTCAGCGGGGCCTTTGCCACCAGTCAAGCGGGTGTTGATGCGCTGTTCGGTGCAGCCGATCCGTTTGCTGCGGGTACCGATGCTGCTGCAGTCCAGGCCCTCGTCGGTGAGACCGTCGACATTGTTACAGAACAGGACAGCGTTGTCTTTGGCTCCACCGATGTCTTCCTCGACGGTCGCCGCTCTGAGGTGCGAACTGAGGAAACGAACCTGGGTACGTTGACAGCTCAAGCCAACCTATTCGTGGCCCAGCAAACTGACGCCACGGTTCAGGTGTCCATCAAAAACGGCGGTGGCATTCGCGATGCGATTGGTTCAGTTGATGACGATGGTGAGCTGCTGCCCACCGAAGCCAACCCCACATCAGGGAAGCAAGCCGGCGAAGTTTCTCAGCTCGACATCGCCAATAGCTTGCGCTTCAACAATGGCCTAACAGTGCTGACGCTGACTGCAGCGGAACTCAGAGATAGTCTTGAGCATGCCGTAGCCGGAACTGAAGCTGGGGCGACCCCTGGTCAGTTCGCCCAGGTCAGCGGCATTTCCTACAGCTTTGATCCAAGCGGTCAGGCCATTGAGTTTGACGATGACGGCAACTTGGTTACCCCAGGCAGCCGCATTCAAAGTGCCGCGATCGCTGATGAGGATGGCAATGTGGTCGACGTCCTTGTTGCCGGTGGCCAGGTCGTTGGCGATGCCGCGCGTGATATCCGCATCGTAACGCTGAACTTCTTGGCAGACGGTGGCGATGGCTATCCCTTCGACGTCTTCGGTGAGAACCGCGTTGACATCACCCAGGACGACGAGGCACCTCGAACAGGTGCGGCTACGTTCGCTGCTGATGGATCTGAGCAAGATGCATTTGCTGAATTTTTGGCTACAAACTTCAGCGACACGCCGTTCAGTGTTGAAGAGACCGGCCCTGAGGACGACACCACCATCCAGAACCTCAGCGTTCGCAGCGATACTATTTTTTCGGCCGACGTTGAGGTAACGCTCCTGGGCACCTTGGAGAATGACACCATCAACGGCTCCGGCGCCAGCGATACCATCCGGGCCAACAACGGCAATGACATTGTCTTTGGCTGTGGCGCCAGCGATACCAGCTGTGGTGGTCGCGGCAACGATGACATAAACGGCGGAGCGGGCGATGACGATCTGCGTGGCCTTGCGGGTGACGACAATATCACTGGCGCTGCCGGAAGCGATCGCATCCGGGGCAACGGTGGTGCAGACATCATGGCTGGAAACGCTGGCGCTGATGACATGAACGGCGGTTCTGGTGGCGACGAACTGCGCGGCGGCGGCGACGCCGACGAGATGCGTGGTGCTAAAGGTAACGACATCCTTCTTGGGGGCTCTGGTGACGACCTCATCTTTGGTGGCAGGGGGAATGACAGCCTGTTTGGCAATGCTGGCGCCGATACCCTACGCGCTGATGGCGGCAATGATTTACTGAACGGTGGTGTCGGCGATGACATCATTCGAACGGGGTCTGGCGATGACACCGTTGTCCTGGGCGAGGGCAGCGGTACAGACACCATCTACCGATTCGACGCGGAAGGAAATGATACGATTCTGCTGTTTCAAGCAAGCTTCGGCGACCTGAGCCTTAGCATTGACGGCAGCGACACGACCATTTCCTTAGGCAGCGAGATACTGGCAGTCGTCATCAACAACATAAGCTTGACAGACACTGACTTTACGTCGGCATTTCCAGTTGAGCCGGATATGGGCATCGCGTAGCGCTTAGTAGAGCGTCGGGTTACGGAGGCGATCGCTGTGCCCACGGA
>JBARYO010000746.1:0-2556 GCA_049647905.1 Elainellaceae cyanobacterium
AGTCGAGGGTGAGCTGGCCTGTGGCGGCATCAATAGCCGGGGCAACCTCAAAAAGGCCAGGATTGCTATTGCCCACCACTTGGAAGCTCAGAGCTGTATCGGCATCTTCGATGTCATCAAAGGCATCAAACAGAGAGACCAAGGTGTTAGGGGAGCCCTCTGTGACAGCTACATCAGCAATGCCACTCGTGGTAGGCGCAGTGTTGGTAGCCGGGTCGTTGACCGTGACCGTGAAGGTGTCCTCAACAAAGTCCCCCTGGGTGTCGGTGGCGCGAATGGTGAGCTCACTGCTGCCCGTGCCGGTAGGAAGATAGTCGAGGATTAGTTGGCCTGTGGTGGCATCGATAGCTGGGGCAACCTCAAAAAGGCCAGGATTGCTGTTGCCCACTACTTGAAAGCTCAGAGCTGTATCGGCATCCTCGATGTCGTCGAAGGCATCGAACAGAGAGACCAAGGTATTGGGGGAACCCTCCGCGACAGCTATGTCAGCAATGCCACTCGTTGTAGGGACCGCATTGCCCATAGGCCCGGCGGGAGCTAACTCTAGGTAATTGAAATTGAAGGCGTTCGAACCGAGATCTAGGCGCAGCTCTTGAGGGCCAGCGCCTAGAGCGATTCCCGAGACCACCACATCTTGCCAGGATTGAAACCCGCCGGTGCTATTGAACGCAACATCGTAGCTCTGCCCCCCAGCCGTCAGGGCAAAATTTCTGCCGTCTTTTTTAGTCGCTACCCTAAAGGTAATGTCGTAGACGCCAGCTGCAGGAACATTGATGTCGTAGGTCAGCCATTCTCCAGCATTGATCCAACCGACGTTGAATCCGCCTCCCTCATCTGTAGTAGTCTGGATATCCACCGCTTCGGTGGGGCGGTACTCACCACCTTGGTTAGTGTCTCCTGTATCAAAATACTCGACGCCATTGGCGCCTGCTTTGTAGTCCTCGGCTTCAATGCGGATGACGCCACTTGGTGGCGGTGGGGCTGCTTCGCTAACCGTGACGGTGAAAGTATTCTCAACGAAGTCCCCTTGAGTGTCGGTGGCGCGGATGGTGAGCTCACTACTGCCGGTGCCGGTGGCAAAGTAATCGAGGGTGAGTTGGCCTGTGGCGGCATCAATAGCCGGAGCGACCTCAAAAAGGCCGGGATTACTATTGCCCACCACCTGGAAGCTCAGGGCTGTATCGGCATCTTCGATGTCATCAAAGGCATCAAATAGAGAGACTAAAGTGTTGGGGGCTCCCTCCACAACAGCCACATCAGCAATACCGTTTGTCGTGGGCGCAGTGTTGGTGGCCGGGTCATTGACCGTGACCGTGAAGGTGTCCTCAACAAAATCTCCCTGGCTATCAGTGGCGCGAATGGTGAGGTCACTGCTGCCGGTGCCGGTGGCGAGATAGTCGAGGGTGAGCTGGCCCGTGGCAGCATCAATAGCCGGGGCAACCTCAAAAAGACCAGGATTGCTATTGCCCACCACCTGAAAGCTCAGAGCTGCGTCAGTATCTTCGACATCGTCAAAGGCATCAAACAGAGAGACCAGGGTGTTGGGGGCTCCCTCCGCGACGGCCACATCAGCAATGCCATTCGTTGTGGGCGCAGCGTTGGGGGCCGTATTGCTGCCTGCATCGCTATGGGTAAGATAAATAGGCTCCGTTACCGGACCAACAGGAAGCTCATCGGCATCAATGACCGAAGCCGCAAAACCAATGGGAAGCTTATCGTCTCCTGAAAAAGCAAGCGTGCCGCCCGGCGCACCGAAATCGAACAGGGCCGTGATGTCCTGAGCCGTACCATCTAGTAGAACATCTACGGTCTGAATCTTAATTGCTTGGTTTGCGGGAAAAGGGGAGCCGATAAATTCTTCAGAAATATTGACCGGATTTCCCTGGGGATCGACATAGTCAAAGGGTTGAATAAAGCCTTGAGTTAGTACGATTCGCGCAGTGTCTCCTGCCGTTCCTGAAACAAGCACTTGAATATTGGCCTGGGTGTAAGAACCCGCACCTCCTGCGGCGAGTCCATTGGCAGTTAGAGTCACCTGTTTTTCTGGGCTGGCTTGAGATGCGACAGTAGCACTCCCCCCTTGCGAACCATCTCCAATTAGCTCTCCAACGGCCTCTGTTCCGTCAGTAAACAACACATGAACTTTTGAATTGATCAACTCAGCGCCAGAAACGCCTCCCATGTCCCAAGAGTTCAGGGTTGGAGTACTACCGTTGATATCCGTAGGTTTTTTGGCTAACCCGAGAATCGAGTTAGGGTCGACATCAACACCAAACTGAATGATCTCGCCAGGGTTGTAGCCGCCGCTAACATTTGAATCGAATGTTAGTAACATTCCTTCATAGCCTTCAGCGCCACCTATGCCATAAAAAGGGACTAAGACATCAGTGGGTTCGACAGCGCCTGTTCCACCGGTTGTTCTATACTTGAGGCCCCTAGCTGCGCTATCACCTGCTTCACCAACTGGGTCAAAAACGGTGTCGGTAAATAGCGCATCGGTAATATCAAAGTAAATAGCCGCGATGCGCTTGTCGCCAATGTTTTCAACCGTAAACG
>JBARYO010000747.1:0-6905 GCA_049647905.1 Elainellaceae cyanobacterium
GAAAAGTACTGGCGGTGATCAGGGCGATCAAGCCAGAGACGACTCAGATCTCGAAACGTAAATGACTCGTGCTGCAGCGCGGTGTCAATCATGTATTGACGAAAGGTCTGTTCGTGACCGGCACGAAACGGGTCAAGATACTCCTGCGTCAGCGGCGTATTGACAAAAACGAGCGTCATATCTTGCGCCTCTGCTAGCTCGAGAACCTGGCGCAGAGCCTCCGTCTGGGCTCCCCGCATGTCAAAGTTGAGATAGTCCTTATCGTAATTGCCGGGGACCTGAGCGTACTTCTGATAGTACGTTGAGGGATCGAAGCGCATGTCAATCGGCAGAAAGCCGCTGGCACGGATCTGGTCTGAGGGTGTTGACGTTGTGATGGACAAGGCCATAGAAGCGTCACGGGATTCTGGAGCTCCCTCCCGAGTGGGCTGCGCTGCCTGCTCTAACGACGCTACTTGCTCCTGCAAACTATGCTGGGGTACCCCAACGTCAAAGCGTTGAGCAATCCAGGCTTTGAGGCGATCGCGGTGGGGGTGGGCCGTAGACAAGAGACCTAGGCGATCGCTCAGCCATCGGTCAAGGGCTTGATAGCGCTCAAGCAGGCGCGAGGCGCGAGGCGAGGCGCTGTCTTGGTCTGAATCTGACGACAGCGCAGCGGTCTCGACATCAGCACTATCGGCTCCAACCGCTAATGCCCCGCCCTCCACATCGCGATAGCCATCCGATGTGACCATCGCCTGATAGGTTTCGTCGGTTCGTCCTTGATTAAACGCTCGCGCTCCATCAGCCCAGATCACGAGCTTTGGCAACTGCTGGGGCTGCAGAATACGCCGAAGAATCAGGTCAACCACCTGAGCTGTCGCCCCGTTGACGCCAAAATTGAAGACAGTAGCCTCGGGGTAGCCAAGGTCAGCTAATTCTGTCTTGAGTATGGCAGGATCAATACTCCGCATAGCGCGTGAGCTGCCGATAATGACAACGTCCGGCGGATCGGCTGTCTGGAGACGCTGATGATACAGCGCCAGCTTGAGATCGAGATGGGGGTTGTTAAAGCTGGGGAAGGGAGACTGTTGAATTAACGCTGACACCTCATCAGCGGTAAGTGGCTCGTCGGCTAGAGCATTGGCTTGGCCAGCGACCGCTTGACCGGTAATGACTTGGGAAAGCGGCGCTGCGGCTGATGCCCGTGAATCAGCCCACCATCCCGTCAGCAAATCCGCCTGGGTAAACAGCAGCAGCCCCACCGCGCCCCACACTACCGCAAGCTGCACATCACGGGATGTATCGCGGCTGGGCTGGACCAAATCCCGCGCATTAACACCAGGAACAAACAGCTGCGATCGCAGCAGCGCCTGCCGCAGCCGCTGATTGGCCCCGCCCACGGCTCTTCCCCAGACGGTCCACAGCGGCTGTCGCGGAGATGCTGTGTCAGGCCCATCGTGCTCGGCGGGATCAGCTTCAGGGGACATCAACTGGGCCACGTAAGCGTCAGTTGCCGCGAAGGTCGGAGATGGTTCAGGCACAAAGCGCTGCTTGTCAAAGTTGGTTCCGGTACGCCAGCGCGGACGGCGTTGTCCCGCTCGCCGTCCATACACGCGGACGCCATGCACCAACGGCACCGCAAGTTGCTTAACTAAGTCCTGCACCGGTTCGGCAACAGCCGCTTCCTCTGGGCACAAGGGGCTATCGCACATCACGTGCAGCAGCTGCTCTTTGAGCAACACCTGCACCCGAATTCCTCCGGTAGCAAGCTGCTGATCTAAGTCGGGATTGAGCATCCGCCCTAGCAGAAACCGCACCGCAGCCAGCTCACCCATACGGGCAAGGTTCCACGCGCTCTCTTGTGGTATGGCCTGTCCCAGGAGAGAGTGCTGCTGTGCAGATCGTCCTCCAGCTTCCGTAATCTGAAGCGCATGAATTCCCTGAGGGGAAAGGGTTTGGAGATAGGCACTGAGGCTAGTCAGCACCTGATCAATGTGGACTGATTGTTCGGCATCATTGTTCGGCAGCGCTGTCTCAGATGTCGTGTGATAAACAAATTTCAGCATTGTGCCTGTCACCATCCCATCGGTGACCTGTCCACCCAACCGGCCAGCAAGCTGAACATTCAGCAACCGACTGATAGCCTCGACATCGCCCCAGCGAGCCCAACCTTTGAGAATGTCTTCTGCTGGTGTCAGATCGATTTTTAGAACCCAGTCAACGCGTTCCTCTCCCCGAACTTTAACGAGCACGACAGCGTCCCGGACCCCCGGCAGAGATAGCTGTCGAATTTCGGCAGCTATGGGCTCGGCAATTAAATTTGGCGCAGGGCTGTAGGAGGCTTGACAGGCAATCCACAACCGTTTTGCTGAAGAGCCGTTGGGCTTAATTCGTGCCGTAACGGCGATACCAAGGGGACTCAGAATTTTGGCGAGGCGTTGAGGAATGATTGTGGTCACCGCCTCATCTGGGCCGTGAGATTTTGGGTACTGAGAGTTTGAGCGCTGAGGGTCAAGACGGGGCGTTTGTGCCTTGGGTGCTTGTAGCTCAGATGCTTGTAGCTCAGATATTTTCGCCCCAGTGACAGGCTCTGAGAACTCTCGATTCGATGCCTCGGGGGCAACCGTACCGATACAGGACTCCGCCACTGGTCCTGGAGCGATCGCAGTACTCCATTTTGGCCGATACTCCCCAGCGCTGCGGCCATAGCACCACAGCTGATAGATCGGCGGCTGACCAGGGATGTTAACGTTCTGTCGACTCAGTAAAGCGTTGACCTGTGCTGTCACCCTCTCTTGATCGGGGCAAGTTTGTGCTTCACACAAGATATGCAAACTATTTCCCCGCCGTCGCCATTTGATGGCCGTGTCCAGGGATTTTGCTAGGCTGGAAACCCACTGCTCCAAACATTCAGCTGGATCAGCAGCAATATTACTCGATTGAGTCATGGTCAGCGATTCGATCCTGACAAGTTGTCATCCTAATCTATAATCTATTGCGTCACCCTGGTCTGTGGCGATAGTAGCATGGAGACATCATCACAGCGATGCCGCAGCGGTAACGGGGGCTGAAACTGCACGGTACCACCCGAATTAGCTACCCCTGCTTAAAGTTAGCTGGCGTTTGACTATTGCGTTGCCGGCTCAGCGGTTGGACTCAGCTCCAGGCGGCTTTGACGGCAAAAACTGGTCAAAGTAGGTGGTTGAGAAGAGCGCCCAAACAATAGCGCCAGCAAAAGCCAAGGATACCAGAGCTGTCAATATTGCGATGATTTGGTCCCCCTGGGATTTAATCCTAGCGCGTTGTAGACGGGTCTGTACGATGCGGTCATGGGGCACCCCACCCCCACGACTCCGCTCTACATTGCGATGTCTTGAGGACGACGGCGCTATGGACGTACGCCGAGGTATAAGGACGGTCTGAGATTTGGCAGTAGCGTTGCGCGCCCTATCCGTCGCGCCAATGGCCACATTCGACTGTGTCAAGTTGACGTTGCGCAACGCTTGCAACGTCTTATGGACTACGGTGGGGCGCTGGCCGCTGCGGCTCCACTGTAGCAAATCGGCGCTGGAGATAGCTATCAAATTAGCCGTCCGCACATCTTCAATGCGCTGCAAAATGGTCTGATCGCTGGCGACCAGAACAACGAGGCTTTGGCTATAGTTCTGGGCCATACCATAGGCACAACGTGCGACTGCCAAGGCAACACGCACACGTCGCGTTAGCGCTCGACCAGATGAGGATTTCAGCAGCGGATGATGCCCTGTCACTTCTGTAATCTGCCAATCGCTGTTGCTATAGAAGCGGTTAAACTCGCGCGAGACTCGTTCTAGGTCGGAATCAGGCGATCGATCATACAAAAAGCGCATTTCCTCAAACACCATCTGGGGAACGAAGCAGGTTCCGGCGCGGGAGAACCCGATCCAGTCACGGATATCCGTTTTCGTTAGCGTACTGACGTCGAGAATCAGAAGAATGGGGGGGGTAGACACAAGATTAACCTCCGATACCGAGCCGTCCTGCCAAGCTAGGGGTTAGCGGCAGCAGGATAGCGGCAGTAAAGAACAGTATGAACAATCCGAGTGCGGCCCTGATATCATTCGGTTCTGTTAATTCTTCGAGACTGGGACGCTCTAGGTCTCGCTGAAGAAATAAAATCACAATGGCCCAATACAATGCCAACGGATTTGCCAAGGTGGCGATCGCCAGCACGATCAGGGTTGCGATGGTGGTGATGCGAGCAATTTTGCGGCCATAGATGGCTTGGACGATACGCCCACCGTCGAGCTGCCCGGCAGGCATGACGTTGATGGCCGTAATCACTAGCCCTAGCCAGCCAATGATGGCTAAGGGGTGAACATCGACTAAAGGAGCCTGAAGTGCAGACCCCATGAAAACGCGGGCTAAGGACCCAACCAGCACCGAGCCTTGAAAAAACTGGGATGGAACCTGAAACATACTGCCCTGATGCGACAGCGATAGGCCAGCGATCAGAAATCCTAGGGAGACGACTCCCCCCGCTGCCGGACCAGCAAACGAAATATCGAAGAGAACAGTGCGGTTTGGCAAAATAGACTCGAATCGGGTTAACGCACCAAACGACCCAATTTGCCAAGCAGGAATCAAGAAGGGCGGACTCAGCCGGACGTCATATCGCTTTGCCCAAAGCCAATGTCCAGCTTCATGGGCAAGCAAAATGGTAACGATAGCCATAGCAATGGGCCAGCTTTCGGAAAAGCGATCTGGAGTATTGAAAAAGTCAAACCCCTGCAAAATTCCAGCCGCCTCTAAACTTGTCGCTATGGTTGCTGCCAATAGAAGTAGCGCGAACCCCCACTGTGGCGCAGATGACTGCTGCGGATCGCGACTGCTGGGCAAGATAATAACGACAGGCTTATCTTCAGGGCCAGTTAACAGAAACAATCGATAGCGATCGCCGACACGATCTGACAACCGTTGAGAGAGCACTTGGTGGGTTTCTGCGGCGTTCTCTCCCCGGAGGTTGCCCTTGACAACTGCCCCACCCTGGTAAGGGACTAGTTCTGTTGCGAAGAAAGTGTCAATGCCAAAAATGGGCCGAATTTGAGCGAGATCCTCCTCTGGCATCGGGGCGATGTCTAGCTGAGCCGTTTTTGAGGTAGATTTGCTCTCGCCCGGTATGTCGTCGGTGCCCTGCGGCGGAATCGCCGCTAGCTCGGTTGGGCTGTCACGTCCCTCGACGCTGGGGGTGAAGGGCACTTGGGGCTCGGTCTGATGGTTCGGTTGGGGCGGTTGCGCTTGCGCAGGCGATCGCTCAGTCATGAGACGGAGCCGACTTCCAAGAAAAATGTATAGCCCAATGGACATTACAATCAGCAGCAGGATGACAGCCAGACTTGGGAACAAGCCCACAAACGGCAGCGCCAAAAGAATCAGCCATGGTACAAACAAGACAGCAGACTGCAGCCAAGCCAAGATGCTTGCTGGACTATAGGGTCTTGCGCGATACAGTCCCCAGCCCAAGATGAGCAGTGCTGTCAGTAAAAGTAAGGCTGTAATCATAAGGTTTTGCTTGGGCTAGACGCTCCTGCATAACATGATTCCGTGATACAACGGATGCCAAAGGGTCGACCTTAGCATTTTAGATCAGGTTCAACCATTGCCCAACAGCGATCGCATCCTAAATCAGTATTTAGCCGCTCCGAAAGAAGCGCATCAAATGGAAGTAAAAAGAAGCCTATCGGTATGCAGGAACCCTTGTGCTGAAGCGTCAGGCACAGGATAGGTCATTGCGCCGCTGTTCGTCGCTATGTTGTGATTCTATTGTATAAAGGGAGTCTGGATAGCCAACGAGTAGTGCAACGAGTATAAGGGGCTTGGCATGAAGCTAATTTTTATTGGGCCACCCGGCAGCGGAAAAGGAACACAGGCCAAGTGTCTAGAGCGAAATCGCCAGCTCGTTCAGCTGTCCACTGGAGATATGCTGCGGGCAACCGTTTCGTCGGGGTCAGCCCTAGGACAGCAAGTCAAGACCATCATGGAAGCGGGTGAACTGGTATCTGACGACATCATGGTCGCTATGATCGAAACCCGTATTGCTCAACCAGATTGCGCCGACGGAGGATTTATTCTGGATGGCTTCCCGCGCACAGTGGCCCAGGCCGCTGCCCTTGACAAGATGCTGACCCAACGGGGTATGCAGATTGATGGCGTGATTGAGTTTGTCGTCAACACCGCCGTTTTAATCAAACGAATTTCGGGACGCTATACCTGCGCCACCTGTGGGGAGGGGTATAACGACGAGTTTAAGCATCCTCGTCAAGACGGGGTATGCGACGTCTGCGGCTCTACAGAGTTCAATCGTCGGGCGGATGATAACCCAGACGCGGTGGGGACGCGGCTTCAGGCTTACAGCAAGCAAACGGAACCGCTGCTACCCTATTACGAGGGAAAGGGTACTCTGCGCAAGATTGATGCGATGGCTGGCATTGACGACGTCGCTGCACAGCTTGACAAGGTCTTGGACGCGATCGCGTAGCGGCAGATCGCTCTCGGTCTTCGGCGTCCTGCCTCAACATGGCAAGCCCTCTAGCACCGCTGTCCCTACTCATCTACGCCGCAGCCAGAGCGCGATCGCCCCACCGAAGCCAATCAGGGGCAAAATCACCACCGCACTGAGGGCCGTCATAATCCACCGCCGTGGGGTCAGCACGACACGGCGATTTACGGCTTCCTTGGGGCGAATCGTCAAGCCTCCCTCCGGCTGCTGCGCCAGCCAACCTACCGTGTTGAGCAGTAGGTCGCCGTTGAGCTGTTGATTGACCAACCCATTGATGGCAAAGCTAGAGTTACCAACGGCGACCAAGCGTGATTCTGGCTCATTTTCACCCTCAGCGTCACTGCCACCATCGGCGTCACCGCTTTCAGACGGTTCAGATTGATCT
>JBARYO010000748.1:0-3492 GCA_049647905.1 Elainellaceae cyanobacterium
TGCTCCCTCTGGCGTGACAACAGTGTCGTTGAGCGAGACTGATTTTAGCCTTACCCCCAATACAACCTACAGCTGGCAAGTGGTGGTGGTGTGCAATCCCAACCGCCCATCCGAATCCCTTATTGCCGAAGCCAACGTTGCTGTTGTAGAGACTCCGGATACCTTGCATAACGCTTTGAACGCAGCCGACAATGCGAGCGATCGCGCTAGGCTTTATGCTGAAGCGGGCTTTTGGTATGATGCGTTGGAGGAGACGCTAGTAGGCGGAACTAGCGCAGAAGAAAGCATTCAGCTTGTCTTGTTGGAAGACTTGGCCGCGATTGAATCAGCCAAGTCAGTAGAAGACGAGTCCAGCCTCGGCGAGTTCTACAGCGATCGCCTACAGCAGGTGATTGAAGCCATCCGTTAATATGTGGTCTACTGCCAATCACCAATCAGCAGAAATGGAGCCCAGTAGCCTGGTCGTGATAGTCGATTCTGGTCACCGCTGTTGAGTGCTACGAGCTGAGCCTCTCGCAGCGCCTCGGCTTTGGTTAGATCAGGATCTTTCAAGGCGTTGTAGAAATTATCCACTATGGTTGCTGTGGAAAGGTCATCAATTGACCAAAGTGATGCCACAGCACTACGCGCGCCTGCCTGTACCGCAACGCCTGCCAGCCCCAACGTGGCGCGGTTGTCGCCGATAGCGGTCTTGCAAGCGGTGAGAGTTAGTAGGTCAATTTGCTGGGTGCCCCCTGACTGCCGCAAAGCCTCTTCCAAATCGCTAATGGTGAGCTTTTTCCCCTCGCCAGTTACTAAAAAGGTATCTTGAGGTTCAGCTCCAAATTCTCCGTGGGTTGCCATGTGGATAATCGAATACTCGGTGTCCTGCAGCTCTTGCCGCAGACTTTCAAGGGTAAACTCAGAATTGAGTAAGCTCTGGCTACCGGGAAGACGCTGCTTAATTTTATCCAGTTCTTGGTCAACGCCGACTAGCGCCTTAAAGTCTTGGCCCTCCACAGTTACCGCTTCGCTAATACCTAGGGCAAGAGCCCGAAGTCGCCGTCTAGGTGAAGGAGTCAGTGCCGTAAGTGAAAGACTCGGAGTGATAGCGATCGCATAGCGCTCAATTAGGTACTGCTCCCCATCGTATAGCGCCGCCATAGGAATACTTCGAAAAATACCATCCTGAATAAACACTAGTGTATCTATGTCTAGCTCTGTAGCCTCTAAATCCTCGGAAAAAGGGCGAATTAGCTTATCGTAGAGAGACGCAGATAGGCTGGGATTGTAGTTGGTATTGAAACGATTGGGGCCTGGTGCATTGGGGTCATATGGAGCCCTGATATACAAGCTGACCTCCAGGCTGAGGCGAAAATCATTCACCATTTGATTGATCTCCGATGCGCTCTCCGGAAGCCACTCCACCCGGCGCTGCCCGTTCGGCAGGGTCAGCACCACAGCAGTGCGGTCGTCGGTGATAAAGGTGCTGAAAATACCCGTCTTGGGGTAGCTCGCGCTGGCCGCATCATCAGTCTCTCCAGGATCAATCGACGCCAAGATAATGCACTCGTCCCCAAAGTAGTTCTGCAGCTCCGCCAACCGAAGGGAATCGATGGTGGTCAGGGCAGCGCTGATGTTTTTTGCCGTGTCATCATCCTCTTGGGGAATGACCATTTCGGACGTGGGGGCTTGGTCCAGCTGCAATTCTGCCAGCTCTCGGTACACCGGCTCCACTGCGTCGCGAAAGTCAAACTGTAGGTCGCGGTCTGCTGTCAGAATGTCGCTGCGGATTTTTTCTAACGTCGTCACAGCGGCTTCGTAGGAGTCAATAGCGCTTTTGGCCTGTGCCTGATCCTGCTTGTTTAAGATGCGACCGGTTTGCCACTGCCAAAGGTACAGGCTGTCTCGGGATTTGAGGGCTTGGTCAGCGGCCCACTCGGCATCTTTGGTAAACGATAGAGCTTTGGAATAGCGCTGAGCGCATTCGTACAGGTGGCCGAGCTTGCCGTAGGCAAAGGACTGGGCCCGATAGTCGCCAGTTGCTTCAGCCGTGGCGATCGCCTGCTGCAGCAGCGCCTCAGCCTGGGTACGAACCCGACTGGGCTGCTGCTGCGTTTGGGTCGGCGCGGAAGACAGCGGGCAAACCGAGCCTGCGAGAGATTCCCGAGGGACATCGAGGGATAGGGTTAGCGGCAGCAGATTAGCGAGGTCAATGGTGGCGTAAGCTTTGGTTCTGGAGTCGGAAATTTGGTCTAGGAGAGCTACGGCTTGGGCATGATAGGATTTAGCCGCCGCAAGCTGCCCTGCCCGATGGTAGGCCGGAACCAAGCTCAGCAAGGCCCGAACCTGGTCTTGCTCATCACTTGCCGCTGCGAGGCTCTGCTCAAATGCCTCAATGGCCGATTCGTTTTGCTCTCGGCCCGATTCGCGCACAACTGCAGCTGTACTGGTTGCACTTTGATTGTCCCCTCGGGCGGCTGCATCATCGGCACGGCGATCGCTGATGCGAGAGCGCTGTAGGTAGACGCTGCCAAGGCTGTTGGTGGCGGCTGCGACATAGGCGGAATGACCTAGCTCTTGGGCCAGGTCTAGGCTCTCTTTGAGCGCGGATTCTGCTAGCATGTCGCTGCCCCGGAGTCGGTAGGCTTCCCCTAAGCTACCCAACGCCGCCGCCGTTCCGGCAGTATCACGCGCTGTCTGCGCAATGCCCACTGCGCTATCGGAACTACAGGTTTCGCTTGGAGCCCTCTCACTGGTTTCGCTCTCACCAGGTCCACCCTCATCAATTTCAGGCTTGCCGATGCCACAGAGCAATCCAATCGCCTGCTGATACTGCCCTAAACGGGTATAGGTTTGGGCCTGCTCTGTTAGCATGCGCCCTAGCTTCTCCTGATTGTCCAATTGGGCGTAAGCCTGCACTGTTTGTGCCCAGTACCGCAGGGCGGTGTCGGCATCCCCTAGGCGTCGGTAGGCGCGGGCTAGGTTTTCTGCCGTGATGGCCTGGTTCTGCAGATTGCCAGCGGCAGCGTAGGTGCCGCTGGCGGTTTCCCAAGAAGCGATCGCGCCCTGGAAGTCTCCCCGCTGATACTGCTCTACCCCTTGCTGCACCTGATCACGTGCTGAGGTCGGGGCTTGGGCGATCGCCCGATGGGGTGACCAAAGGTGCCCAATAGTAAGGGAGAGGGCTAGACCAAGACTAAACAAGCCGAGGATGATACGGTGCTTCTGGCAGGGTAGACAAGGCACAGGAGGGCTCCTAGTAGGGGAGGGGGCGAACAGGCGTGCAGTTGAATTAAAAATTTCGAGTGTTGAGTGTTGAGAGAGGCGGATTCTGAATACCACCACGGTAATATTATCGCGATAAAGAGTTAGTTGCTATAAGTATTGCCAACTTGTCAAAGCACAGATTGAGGAGTGGCAACGACCTGGCTGCGCTGGAAGGGAATCTGCTGGGAAGAATTCCGTATATTTTGTTGAGGCGGGTTTATTCTGATAGGGAGTCGTTTGACC
>JBARYO010000749.1:0-2389 GCA_049647905.1 Elainellaceae cyanobacterium
CTGCAGAACCTGCCTAAAGCTCTCCAGGTAGGCGGTCTGAGCGGCGATCGCCACACATTCGGCCAAGCTCAGCTGCTTCTGGCTCTTCTGCAAATAAAACTTCAGCAGCCCCGTGGCAATAGAGACAAACGGCAGACCTTTCTCCGCAATCTCCGCCAGGGGCGAATTGAGCGCATCCAGCAGTGAATCAATTTGCCCCACTAGCGGCGCGAGCTTTTGCACATTTGGGCCTTCTTCCTGCAGCACCTCCGCCAGCTCAAATACCGCCTTTGCCCCTTCGGCGGTGCTTTTTACCGTCTCCCCCGACAGCAGCTCAGAAATATCGGTGTTCAGGAATCGCCAAAGCCGACTTGCCATACGCCTAATCTCGTTTTATCCCTGCCAATGTTTTAACGAATCGCGATCGCCTTGTCTACGGCCCGTTATCAAAAAGCGATCGCCCACAACACAATTGTCATGGCGCAACACCCTATTGTTCTAGCTACAACGCTAATGCGATCGCTCAACATTAAGCTGTCAGGCCGCGATATAGCATTGTCATGGGTCAACATTGCCTTGCTCAGACCCCAATTGCGATCGCGGCCTCCCCTTCAGCGCAGGCAGACGATTCGATAAGATTCACATAAGCCCTAGACAAGCGGAATCAGCCCTCAGGTTTTCAGGCTTGTCAGTCGTCGCAGGAGCACACCCTTGGTTCACTCTCAACCCCAACCCTCCTCACTGCGGCATCTGCGGCGGGTGCTGGGCCGTCTTGCCGCATACCCCGCGCTGGCCCTTGGCACCATCGGCAGCGCCCTAATGCTAGTCGTGGCCTACGCCGCCACGCCCCAGCTGTTTCGCTGGGCCATCGACCAGGGCATCGCCAAAGGCAACTTCACCGTTGTGCTCTACAGCGGCATCGGGCTAATGGTGGCCGCCGTGGCCCGAGGGCTGTTCAACTTTGGCCAGAGCTTTTGCGCCGAAGCCCTATCCCAAAGCGTGGTTTACGACCTGCGCAACCGCATTTTTAGCAAGATCCAAACCCTCAGCTTCAGCTACCACGACCAGGCCCAGACCTCCCAGCTGCTCACCCGCGTCACCAGCGACATCGAGCAAATTCGCACGTTTTTAAGCACCAACCTGGTGCAGGTGATTAGCGGCGTGGCGACCCTGGTGACCATCGCCGTGCTGCTGCTGGTGATGAACTGGGAGCTAGCCCTAATTAGCCTGACGGTGGTGCCCATGGCAGGATGGCTGATGGCCCGGTTCTTCAGCCGCAACAACCTGCTGTTTCGCCAGGTGCAAGAGCAGCTCAGCGACCTAAACGGCATCCTGCAGGAGAATTTGCTGGGGGTGCGGGTGGTGAAAGCCTTTGTGCGCGGGCCGGTGGAAACCGCGCGCTATACCGGCCTCAACCAGGAGCTGGTGGCCGCCAACATGAAGACCATCCAGGCCATCCGCAATACGTTCCCGTTCATTTTCCTAGCCAGCAACCTGGTGATTGTGGTGGTAATTGGCTATGGGGGCGCGGCGGTGATTGACCAGCGCTTTTCGGTGGGGGAGCTGGTGGCCTTTAACGCCTACCTGCTGCTGATCTTGCAGCCCATTTTGCTGATTGGCTTCGCCGCCCCGGCGATCGCCCAAGCCGCGAGTTCAGCGGAGCGGGTTTACGAGGTGGTGGATGCCGAAATTGAAATTCGCGATCGCCCCCGAGCCGTCCCCTTTGAAAACTGCGGCGGCAGAATCACCTTTGAAGATGTCTCCTTTCGCTACCCCGGTGCCACTGCCCCGGCCCTATGCCGCATTTCCTTTGAAACCAAGCCTAACGAACTCATCGCCATCTTGGGCATGACCGGCTCCGGCAAAAGCACCGTCACCAACCTAATCCCCCGCTTCTACGACGTGACCTCTGGGGCGGTGCGCATCGACGGGCGCGACGTGCGGGACTTTACCCTCCACAGTTTGCGATCGCGCATCAGTACGGTGTTCCAGGAGACCACGCTGTTCTCGGGCACGATTTTTTCCAACATTGCCTATGCCAAGCCCGAGGCTACCCCAGACCAGGTGATGGAGGCGGCAAAAGCGGCCCAAATCCACGACTTTGTGGCTGGCCTGCCGGAGGGCTACAACACCGTCGTTGGGGAGCGAGGTGTGGGGCTTTCTGGGGGACAAAAGCAGCGGATTGCGATCGCCCGTACGTTGCTGACGGACTACAAAATTCTCATTCTGGATGACAGTACGTCTGCGGTGGACGCCCAAACTGCGGCCCAAATTCAGGCGTCTCTAGATGATCTGATGCGTCGCCGCACCTGCACGTCGTTTGTGGTGGCGCAGCGGATTAGCACGGTGCGCAATGCGGACCGAATTTTGCTGATGGATAAGGGGCGGCTGGTGGCCCAAGGTACTCATG
>JBARYO010000750.1:0-5406 GCA_049647905.1 Elainellaceae cyanobacterium
GTCGAATAGCATCAATGGCAGCCTCTTGGACAGCTTGGTTTTGGACAAGGCCGAGCACATCATTTGTACAAAACGTCAGAACATTGTGGCGATCGCCCGTTGAGGCGTCTTCAATATCGACCCTGTTTCCCTGACGACCCAAGCAAACATATTCATCTGGCTCTAACCCGCTCTCATACCAGCGTTGAACGTATTCTTGAACAACTTCCACAGTAAAACTCCCCTCACCTTATCTGTTTAAATCGCGCGTGTCTGCAAACCGCCTCCCAATTAGTTGCTCCGAGTCAAGAAACAGATCTACTCCATACCCTAATCCGAAGCATACAACCTTAGACGTTGCATTTCTTCATCTTTACATGCTCACCCATGAAGCAACTAGTTTCTGGGCAAACGAATCAACTATCAAGATGATGCCATCTGAAGTCCGTCGTCTCGCTCAAACGGCATCCAGAAAGCATTCTGAACCTGTGCTGCTCTAGTCAAGTTGTGCTGCTAGACCTCCCGATACTTTGCCAAACCTTAAGTCATCCGCCGCAATTCATCTCAAAGCAGTGTGACAGTTCTAGCCAGACACCGAGCGTGAACGGGACATGTCATGCTGTGGAGATGCCGTTGCGCTGCGCTGGGATAACGATGCAGCATGAGCTGTAGCACTATCGCCCTTGTCAGACGAAATAGGTTCCGGTGGACGGTTATGCGGCTGGTCCATAGAAGGCATGGCAAATTTTTCGTACTGACGTACCATAACGCGCTGGAGGGCAATAATTGCTGGGTTAATCTCCACATAGCGCTCAGGGCGCCGGTTGTACTGACGCTGCTCGCTTTCCATCATTTCAATGTCCTGCGCCAGGAAGGGCTGCAGCATAAACCGGCGGATAACCCGACTCAAGACGGGATAAGTCACCTTGATCAGCCACTGGGGTAGCTTTAGCCTAAAGAAAAACAGAGCAAACGATCGGCTTTCAGCCGGGCCAACCGGCAGCCGCATGAGGTAGACCGACGACACCCCTTCTAAGGAACTGGCGTAGTGGGGGTAGCGGTAGTTGATGGATATGGGCAGCGTGGTCACCTCATCCGCCCGCTCAGCCAGCCCTAAAAACTTCGCCAAGACGCCTTTGTAGGAGACACGGTACTTGGCGTGGATCGCGCTGTCGGTAGTCTTGAGGTCGAGCAGCACCGGGTCAAACCAGCCCTGCAAATCATTGTGCAAAAAGCCATGAAACACATCCATCGCGTTTTCGTTACACACTGAAAAGTGCGCCTGGAATCGGGCCGTGATCGGCACCATAAACCAGCCATCTTGTTCAAATTCAGGCACCTCCGGCAGAGGGCGATCGCTGGCGAGGTCGGCTTCCCCCGGAAACACCCACATGAGGCCATACTTTTCCTGGACAGGATAGCTATGGACGCTGACGCAGGGCCGCTTTTGATCAGGCGGCAGGTATGGAATGCTGACACAGTCCCCCGTGCGTCCGTCAAACTCCCACCCGTGATACGCACAGGCCAGATTCGCGCCAATCACCTTACCGCGATGCAGCTCTACGCCGCGGTGAGGGCAGCGATTCTCAACAGCATGTAGCTGACCCGCCATATCGCGGTATAAGGCGAGGGGGCGCTGCCAGATAATGATCTGTATGGCCTGCCCTGGGCGCAGCTGGTTTGACCAGCCCACGGGATACCAGTAGTTGGGATTGATGCCAACCTCGCGCACGGCGGTTTGAACCGTTTCGCTCCGAAGCGTCGTTGCTAGATCCGTTGTTGCCCCATCCATGGGTTCACCTTCCATCTTCTGTATGTCTAGATATCGGCTATTGCTGCGCACAACCTGTCTTGTACTGGGCTGTCTTGGACTGGGCTGTCTTGGACTGGGATAGTGCCATCACATACCCTATGCCAACGGCCCTACAGCAGCGTTAAACCCGTTGACCTTGAGTATTACGTCAGAAGCCTGTCTCTGGCGATCGCCAAGCGCACGGTTCAAACAGTGTCACTGACCGTGTCTGCTCAACCCTGTTCAACATGTTATAAACAGTAACGCACGGATTGACATATGCATGACATCTAGGGTAATCAATTGGTTCGTCAATTTTAGCGGTGTCTTGCCCAAATCTGTCAACCGTTCTCAGCAGATCTAGCCCCTAAAGGCCAGATTTGAGTCCTTCGACTGCTTTCACGTTATGATGCCGCTGAAACTATTTCCTCGCCTCGCTTTCCCTGCACGCTTCCCTCAGCTTTGTGTCTTGGTTGGAGCGGGTTGTTTGACGACGATGACGGGTGGGGTGGTTTCCCCTGTGCTGCCGGAAATTGTGCAGCAGCTCCAGCTTGATCCCCGCTGGGCTGGCACCCTGGTCAGCATTCACGCCCTCGCCATTGCGCTCTTTACGCCAATCTTTGGGCTGATTGCCGATCGGGTTGGAAAGTTGCCTGTGCTGGTGGGAGCACTGTTCTGCTACAGCATTTTTGGCACAGCTGGCGCGTTTATGACCCAGCTGCCGTCCCTGATGCTCAGCCGCATTTTGCTCGGCATCTCTAGCGCTGGAATCGCTGCAGCAAGTATTGGGCTGTTGAGCACCATGTATGAGGGCAACGCCCGCACCCGCATTTTGGGCTATGCCACAAGCGCCATGACCACGGCCAGCATTGCCATTCCCCTGGTGGGGGGCTGGGTGGGCTCATTCCACTGGTCGTTCGCATTCTATCTGTACGGCTTGGGTGTGCCGGTTGCTCTATTGGCTATATTGATGCTGAAAGAGGGGCACTACAAAGCCAGCAGTATGATTGCTAGCCCCAAGGAGCTGCTGGCTGTTATCCGGCGACCGGCAGTTTTGCGACTGTACTTAGGGGTGACCCTAGCAGCGGCCATTGTCTATGCCGTGGTAATTTATACCCCGCTGTACCTGAAAGGGGCCATCGGGGCAGGGCCAGCGCTGAATGGGTTCGTGCTGGCGATTCGCGCTGTCGGTGCAGCTTTGGTGTCGGCCTTCGTGGCCAGTCGCTTGGCCAAGGCCATTGGCACAGGCGCGACGGTGGGGTTGGGGTTCGTGGTTATGGGGGCGATGCTCTGCACCATTCCGCTGCTGAACCAGCTTTGGGCAATTGTGCCTGCGGCGGTCTTATTCGGCATGGGGTTTGGGATTACGATTCCAAACATCTACGATGGCTTGGCCACGCTGTCCCCACCTGAGCTTCGCTCTAGCGTCTTGGCCATTGGCACAGGAACCAATTCCCTAGGGCAGTTTCTGTCGCCCTTGCTCCTAGGGCCAGTCTGGAAATCTGTTGGGCTACCGCCAGTCTTCTACGTCGCGGGGCTGCTGGCGATAGGGGTAGGGTTGCTGAGCTGGACGACCTACACTACTGTCCAGGCTCCAGCCAGACGATAGGCCATTGTTAGGACTTGGCGGTCGCCTCAAACTTTTTCTCCCAAGCATCATGGCTCATGCGAGCATCCTGAACGATGGGGGATGCGGCGACGAGGCGACAGACCAGCCAGTTGACCAGGGATAGGGGAAACCCCATGGGACGGACAATATCTAAGAACAGGACAGCGCGGTAGCCGTCAGTATTGTTCCAAACTTCGTGGTAGTAGGTGTCGTCAAAAATCAGGCTTTTCCCTTCTTCCCAATGGGCCGGCTGATCGTCCACATGGATGTAGCATTGGTCCGCAGGCTCTGGAACCTTAAGACCCAGATGGTAGCGAATAAGACCCTTGTGTTTGCCGCGATGGCGGGGAATATGTTTGCCTGGAGCCAAGATGGAAAAGAAGGCTACTTTAAGCCCTGGAATTTGCTCCAACAGCGCTGTGGTTTTGGGGCAGCGCTGGCAGTTGCCCTCGGCCCGAAAGCCAAAGGCCCAAAAGAAGTAGGTTTTCCAGCGGTTGTCGTTGGCAATGCGGTACTGCCGCTTCGAAATATCTTGGAAGTTGGGCAGATCATCGACGCGCTCTAAAATCTGGTCTAGCTCTTGGCGAATTGTGGTCCAGTTGTCTTCCAGCAGGGTTGCCCAGGGAAACTGCTCCGTGGTGAAGAAGACAGATTCCCCCACTTTGGAGTAAACGGGCACCATTTTCTCGATGTGCGGCACCATTTTCTCTAACCGTTTGACCACAAGTCCAGAAATCGATTTCATTGCGTGAGTTCCCTGTCACTGTTGAGAGCTGGCTTTGTATTTTGACATAATCTTCGTTCGAACTGCCGTCTTCAAGACAGTTGTAGGAGTGGAAGGCACGTATAGTATTTGGGCTACGTTCCTCATCTGTTCAGGAACCCCTGACCCCACACCATGACCACAACTGCACCACCACAGGGCCTCCACCGCCTCCTCAAAAACCGAGCTGTTCAGCGCTTTCTAGAGTCCACCTCGGGCCTCATCGGCCTCGGGCTTACCGTCTTTATTATCTTGGCTGCCCTCTTAGCCCCCGTCCTCAACCCCTACGACCCCGCTAGCGATCGCAACTATGCTATCCGCCTGCAGGGGCCGAGCCTAGAGCATTGGTTTGGGGCCGACGGGCTGGGGCGCGATATTTTGACCCTGGTGTGGTATGGGCTGCGCACCTCTCTGGTGATTGGCCTGGTGTCGGTGTTGATTGGCCTGCTGATTGGCGTTGCCCTGGGCCTAGCGGCAGGCTATTTTCGCGGCTGGATTGAGCGGGTGGTGGGCTGGGTCACCGATGTCATGCTGGCGTTTCCCTCCATTTTGCTGGCGATCGCGGTGGTGACGGTGACGGGGCCGAGCGTGGTGAGCGTGATGTTTGCCGTGGGTATTGTGCAAATCCCGAAGTTCATTCGCCTCACCCGCAGTATGGTGCTGTCGCTACGGGAGCAGGAGTTTGTGCAGACGGTGCGAGCCTTTGGCGCGAGACCGCCGCGCATTGTGTTTCAGCATATTTTACCGGCGAGCTTGGCCCCGCTGGTGGTGCAGGCAACGTTGGCCATCGGGGTGGCGACGCTGGAGGCGGCGGGGCTGGGATTTTTGGGGCTGGGGGCGCAGCCGCCGACGCCGGAGCTGGGGACGATGCTGTCGGATGCCTTTAAGGGGGGCTATTCTCTATCAGCCCCTTGGACGATTATGTTTCCGGGGCTGTTTATTACGCTGACGGTGCTGGCGTTTAATTTGCTGGGGGATGGGCTGCGGGATGCGTTGGACCCGAAGGGGAGCCGATAATGTCTATAGTCACAACATTGGTCTTGGTCCGCGCTTCGCTTGTAATAATCTCTGACCTTTTAAAAGAAAAAGCGGAAACCGAAGTTTCCGCATAGGGAGTTGAGCTTAGGAGTAGATGTAAAGACGTTAAACCATTGAAAGGATCTAGATCAGTTGCTAGATGTAATTGAGGGTACCAGTGGTAGGAGCAACGAACTGTTGTTCTTTTTACAACTAGAAGCCTCAATTGTTTGAGGACATAAACCC
>JBARYO010000751.1:0-2456 GCA_049647905.1 Elainellaceae cyanobacterium
GCAACCGACCCCAGCGACGGTCTATTTAACGGCACCAATACCCTGACGGCCCAGGTCCGGGTCGAGCCTACGCCGGGCCTCAACCTGCGCTTCCTCTACACCCGCTCCCGCATCGACAACAACGTGCCTATTTTTGATGAG
This sequence comes from Elainellaceae cyanobacterium, assembly GCA_049647905.1. Lineage (GTDB taxonomy): Bacteria > Cyanobacteriota > Cyanobacteriia > CAKZMO01 > CAKZMO01 > JBCCAG01. The sequence goes on from JBARYO010000751.1 coordinate 142, forward strand.
TCTGGTAACCTGACCGGCTTTGGCATTGGTGGGGCGACAGGAGAACCCGTTTACGGCGTGGCGGACGACGGGTTTGGCGGATCCATTGACCCGGCGATCGCCGATACCTTTGGCTTCAACTTTGACTGGCGCGTTGCCAGCAGGTTCGGTTTGTTTGGGCGCTATTTCTACGGCAACACCGAAATTGATCCCCAAACCCCAGGCCGAGACGACGGTGAGATCAACGCCCAAGCCATTCAAGCCGGTCTAGCGTTTCCCGACCTGGGCACAGAGGGAGCGCTGCTGACTTTCTCCTACGCCATTCCTTTTTCCATCTTGGACGGGCGAGAGTTTCTCGCGTCCGGCGGTGGCGATGGCGGGGTTCAATACGAACTCGAAGCCACCTACTACTACCCCCTCACCGACAATATATCCCTCGTACCAGCGGTATACATGGTCAAAAATGCCAACAACTTCAGCGACAACCCCACCATCTGGATCGGAAATTTGAGAACCCAGTTCAGCTTTTAGAATCCCCTTCTGCTAACCAAGAGTTATCGCCATGACTAATCCTCAAAACCTGTCCACCAGTTTAGAGACGGAAACCAGACCTGCCGTCGTCGAACCCGCTGTCGAGACCGACCTCATCTATGGTCTAGAGGCCCGTCCGCCGGTTCGTGACGCCATCTTGGCCGCCATTCAGCATGTCTTTGCCTCATTTGTGGGCATCATCACGCCATCGCTGATTGTGTCAGGGGCTCTGGGGCTTGAGCCTAGCGATGCCGCCTACCTGGTAAGCATGTCCCTGTTTGTTTCAGGCATCGCCACCTTCATTCAGGCAAAAAGAATTGGGCCTGTGGGGTCGGGTCTACTGAGCATTCAGGGCACCAGCTTCGCGTTTATTGGCCCTACTATTGCTGCTGGGGCGGCCATCACTGGCGCTGGGGGAACCCCTCAAGCGGCACTAGGCACCATCTTTGGGCTGTGCTTCTTCGGCTCATTCATTGAAATGGTCTTCAGCCGCTTCATCCATTTGGCAAAAACGGTGGTCACGCCGCTGGTGACGGGCATCGTTGTGACGCTGATTGGCTTGACCCTAGTCAACGTCGGCATCACCAGCATGGGGGGCGGCTTCCCGGCACGGGCGGCAGGAACCTTTGGCAGTCCTCAGAATTTGGGGCTAGCAGCCTTAGTGCTGGCTATCATTGTTGTTCTTAACAGCGTCAGCAGCAGTCTTCTGCGCATGTCCTCCATTGCCATTGGCCTACTGGTAGGCTACATCGTGGCTATTCCCATGGGGCTGGTCGATTTTAGCAATTTGAGTGGCCTGCCCCCGCTCACCATACCTATCCCATTCCGCTACGGGTTTGGCTTTGATTTGGCGGCATTTGTTCCCTTTGCCTTTCTCTATTTGATCACCACCATCGAATCAACGGGCGATCTGACGGCCACATCGCTGATCGTGGGACAGCCCATCGAAGGAAAGCTATACTTCGATCGCATCAAGGGGGGAATTTTGGGTGACGGCATCAACTCGATGATTGCGGCGATCTTCAACACTTTTCCCAACACCACCTTTAGCCAAAACAATGGCGTGATTCAGCTTACCGGTATTGGTAGCCGCTATGTGGGCTATTTCATCGCGGCCATTCTGTCTCTCCTCGGGCTAGTGCCCATCGTGGCGGGGATCTTTCAAACCATCCCGCAGCCGGTGCTGGGCGGTGCAACGATCATCATGTTTGGTACAGTGGCGGTGGCAGGAATTAAAATTATTTCCTGCGTCAATCTCACCAAGCGTTCGTCGATTATTTTGGCCGTTTCTCTCGGTCTGGGGCTAGGGGTGAGCGTCGTCCCCGATCTGCTTGATCAAATGCCCACGCTGGTCAAAAGCATCTTCTCCTCTGGCATCAGCACCGGGGGAATTACTGCCCTGGTGCTGAATATGGTTCTGCCGGGTCAGCGTGGGTAGACTGCCGTCGAGCTGTGCGTTTTTTGTAGTGCGTCCCTATGGGCTACTCTCTTTCGTCAATTAATCAGCTTGATCAGGTGGCCTTTGTCGCAGCACTGGGCCACCTGTTTGAGAATACGCCAGAGATTGCCGCCTGCACCTGGCCCCAACGGCCCTTTCATAGCGAGGCTGCGCTCCACAACGCCATGGTAGATACGGTGCGATCGCTCCCCCCTAAGCAGCAGCTCGCCCTGATCCGCGCCCACCCTGATTTGGGCAGTACAGCCAAGATGGCGATCGCCTCTGTCCAAGAGCAGGCATCGGTGGGGCTAGATCAGCTCACTCCTGCTGAGTTTGACACCATCAAGCAGCTCAACCAAGCCTACTG
>JBARYO010000752.1:0-6586 GCA_049647905.1 Elainellaceae cyanobacterium
CGATTACTGTCAGTACGATGCTGCTGATCTGTCTCATGCCATTCTCAACTCCGGGCAGAGTGACTCTTGACTCTTGCCCGCAAAATAACGATATCAACTATGGCATAGATCTGTCTGACGGCATAGACTAATTTTGACTGATTACAAAAGGAGTGAACGCAATGATTATCACGACTGGACCTAGCGTAGCAGGACGAGACGCGATTGAATATTGCGGCATTGTGGCCGGAGAAGCCATTTTGGGGGCCAACATTTTCAAGGACTTCTTTGCTGGCATTCGCGATATTGTTGGCGGTCGCTCAGCGGCCTACGAGCGATCGCTGCGGGAAGCGCGGGAGACGGCGATCGCTGAGATGGTGCAGCAGGCTCAGGAATTAGGGGCCAACGCTGTTATTGCTGTGGACTTAGACTACGAATCGATTAGCACGGGCAGCGGTGGTGGCATGCTGATGGTAACCGCTAGCGGTACTGCTATTAAGTGCTAGAGGTTTGAATATCAATAGGCGATCGCACATCGGTAACTTCAAGGTTGCCAAAGCGCTCGACGCCCCGAGGGGAACGATCCGTTGCCTGGTGGCTTGGGCCATCGGGCAAAGAAAACATCGCCGAGCTGGAATAACTTGAGACTAAGACCAGCCCAATTGCCATTAAAAAAGACAGACCAATCGTCAAAAGCCATTTGGGGTTTGGCATATCGCTACTGTAGGCCAGGTCAGTATCTACCCTACAGTACTGGGCCGGTAGTGGTGACAAGGTATCGGGGCATCTCTATATAGATAGCAGCTGCATTGGGCACCCTAGACCCGTTACGTTGAGGGTGCTGTGTGGTCAATCCGGGGTACATCATTTGTCTTGCCTATCTTGCAGGACTCCTGCTCAGCGGCCTGCTCCACGGCTGGCTATATGGACTAGGTCTAGGGGCGATCGCCACATTCTCCCTGCCCTGGGTCTGGCGCTACGGCCCTCAGCGACTCACCCTAGTCACGGCAACCCTCGTCAGCGTTGCTGCCGGAGCCTATCTGCAGCTGCGCACCCCATCCCCCACGCTCTACAACATCAGCCAGTGGGTCAGCGCCAACGCCGAAATCAGCTGCATCACTGGCACCCTGCAGGATTCACCCCAGCTCACCCGACGTGGCAAACTCAAGGTTCAGCTCAACGCCACCCAAATCGAGATCTCCGGCGCTAGTGAAGATACTGCCTCATCCGAGGGACTGACTGATGCCTCCCGCCGTCTGCTTTCAGACCCCCTATCGGTAGACGGTCGCCTTTACGTCACCTTGCCCCTGCTGCAGGGCACCGGACTCTACCCAACCCAGCCCGTCCGCGCCTGTGGACAGCTTTACGCCCCTCAGCCCGCGCAAAATCCTAGCGGTTTTGATTTTGCGGCTTACCTGGCGCGGCAGAGTATTTTCGCTGGGCTACAGGCCACAACAGTAGAGCCCACAGGGCCTTCGACCCCTCCTCTGTTATGGCAACTTCGCCAGCGCATTGTTCATGCTTTCGTAGAACCGCTAGGTAGCCCCAAAGGAGTACTGCTAAGTGCCATGGTGCTGGGACGTCGAGCGGTGGACTTGCCCTACGATGTGCGCGATCCATTCAGCCAGGTAGGGCTGGCCCACATATTGGCGGCGTCTGGATTTCACGTATCGCTGCTGTTGGGACTGTTCTTAGTGGTGACCCAGCGGCTGTCGTCACGGGTACGCCTGGGTTTAGGGACCGTGCTCCTGCTGGGGTACGCTGGGCTGACCGGGCTACAGCCCTCTATTTTGCGGGCGGTGGCAATGGGCGTGGCGGTGCTGCTGGGCAATACCATAGGGCGCAAAACCCGTCCGGTGGGGCTGCTGCTGGCAATCGCCACGGTAATTCTGCTCGTTAACCCTATTTGGGTTTGGAACCTGGGGTTTCAGCTCAGCTTTTTGGCCACCCTGGGACTTTTGGTCACAACCCGGCCCCTTACCCAGCGGCTGGACTGGCTCCCCACACCCATGGCCACAGCGCTGGCGGTTCCCATGGCGGCGATCGCCTGGACCTTGCCCATTCAGCTTTGGGCCTTTAGCACCCTATCACCCTACAGCTTGCCGCTTAACGTGATGGTGACACCGCTGATTTCGCTCATTAGCTTAGTGGGCATGGCAGATGCCGCGATCGCCTTGGCCTTTCCAGATATCGCCAGCGTGATTGCCCAAGCCCTCAGCCTGCCAATTCAGGTGTTGATGGCCAGCGTCACCTGGGCGGATCAGCTGCCAGGACGGACCCTTGCTTTGGGCCAGTCGTTAATTCAGGTTGGGCTGATTTATACCGCATTTGGGGTGATCAGCCTTGTGCGCCCACGCCAGCAAATGATGCTAGGCGTCTTGGTGCTAGGGCTGCTGCTGGTTCCAAGTTGGTGGATGCAGCGGCATTTAATCCAGGTGACCGTGCTGGCTGGGCAAGGGCCCCAGACTGGCCAAGGGCCAGCGCCTACGGTGGTGGTGCAAGAGCGTGGACTGGTGGGAGTGATGGGGGACTCGGGAGCATCGGACCTGTCGTTTGGGCTACTGCCCTTTTTGCGGCGGCAGGGGGTCAACCATGTTGACTGGGCTGTTGATCTCAGCGGTCGAGGGGACCAGGGTAGTGACTGGCTTCCAGAGTTGCCGATTCAGCAGCGTTATGGGCTGACCGAAGATGCCGTTTTTTCTGCAGTGAACGGCGCTACTTGGGCCGTCGGCGATACCCTATCCCTCGGCACCGCCGCCCTACATTTGCTATCGGTAGCGCCCGTGGTGTTGGATCTGACTGTGGCAAATCAGCACTGGCTGGTTGTGGGCCAAAACAATGAGCAAATTGACAAGCAAGGCGATGAAACAAACGCTACGAGCTATGGCTGGCCTCTGGGGATGACCGAGCAAGCAAGCCCTGGCCAGACCACCCTGCCGCAGGGTGTATTAGTTTGGTCGGGACGGGCAATGCCACCCCAATGGCTGACGCAGCTGAGGGTGGACGCCGCGATCGCCACCTCGGCAACTATTAATCCTGAGGCGGCAAGTCAGCTGCAGCAGCAGGCTATTCCTATTCATATCGCGGGGCAGTCTGGGGCAATTCAGTGGCAGCCTGGGATGGCTGTGTCGTCTCTGGTCGGAGCAGACACCGAATTTTAGCTTTCTCTATCCCCTAGCCAAGTCAGCCCATCGCTGAGTAGAATGATCAATACCCAGATACCGCACCACACTAGGAGAGGTGGCAGAGTGGTCGAATGCGGCGGATTCGAAATCCGTTATGGGGTCAAACCCATCGGGGGTTCGAATCCCCCCCTCTCCGTCAATATAAATCTGCGCCGTGAAGACCTGCCCCGTAATGGGTGCAGGCTGCATGCCACCACGAAAATCGAGGAACTGCACCAGCAGTAAATAGGCAACGCTGATCAGCAAGGCGATCGCGCCTGTGACGACAGCGACAATTTTTGAGCGATCCATCAGGACTGACCTCAGCGGTAGCGAATCCTCCCCATCTTACCGCTAGCGCTGCAGCGGGACTAGGCGCTAAGATTCACCCTAACATCCTGCATTGGTCCCGCCATGGTAGAGCCTTCCACGCCACCCGCGTCGCCGCCACCATCTCCGGTGATTGAAATCCATCAGCTGCAAAAATCTTATCGCACCGGGTTTTGGCTGAACCAGCGACGGCGATCGCTTCAGAATTGCTCCTTGACCATCGGCGCTGGCGAGACCTTTGGCCTGCTGGGGCCAAATGGGGCTGGTAAGACGACTTTGCTGAAGCTGCTGCTGGGAATTATTCGTCCGACGACGGGGTCCGGAACTTTACTGGGAGCACCCCTCGGCGATCGCCCCACGAAGCAGCGTATTGGTTATTTACCGGAGAACCCTTACGTTTACGATGGGTTAACTGGGTGGGAGTTTCTCTGCTATGCCGCTAGCTTGTTTCAGCTGCCTAAGGCGGGACAGAAGCAGCGCATTCTAGATCTGCTGCATCAGGTGGGGCTAGACCCCCAGGTGGCCCGTAGAGTCCCAATGAAGCGATACTCCAAGGGAATGCTGCAGCGGGTGGGTATGGCCCAAGCGCTAATTAACGACCCGGACGTTGTGTTTCTAGATGAGCCCATGTCTGGCCTCGATCCCCTAGGGCGATACCAAATGCGGGAGCTAATCGCTGGCCTTAAGCGCGAAGGTAAGACGGTGTTTTTCAACAGCCATGTACTTTCAGACGTTGAGCAGATCTGCGATCGCGTGGGTATCTTGGTCCAGGGCGAGCTGGTGCGCTGCGGTACTGTGTCTGACTTGCTAACCGAGTTCCCTACCTGCTCAACCCTAGAGGCCGTTTTCATCGCGCAAATGCACCAGCTGCAGGACAAGCTAGCCGACCATGAGGCCCTGTCGGGGTGACAGCCCTAAGGTCAAGGTGCCGCTTTGCCAACTCACGTCGCCGCTGCCGTAAAGAATCTGAGCTGGCTTTGTCGCGGTTAGGGGGTCTGCCGTCACCAACAGCGTCACGGGCTCGGTTCCGGCGTTAACGGCCACGATCACCACATCATCGTCTAGCTGACGGTAAAAGGCATAGGCCAGTCCCTCCGCCGCCAAGACGTTATATGTTCCGGTTCGTAGGGCCGGATGGGCATGGCGCAGGGCAATGAGCTGTTTGTGCATCGCCAGGACGTTGTTGTCCCAGTCCTCCTTTGCCGGGAAGGTGCGACGGCAGTCGGGATCCCTGGCCCCCGGTAGGCCAACCTCATCGCCGTAGTAGATGCTGGGGGCACCGGGAAAGGTCATCAGCAGAAGCGTCGCTAGTCGAACGGTTTGGTGGGCTTCTCCGGCAGTAACAGCGTCGGCAGATTCCCCGTCAGCAATGGACAGCAGCCGGGCCGTATCGTGGCTGTCCAGCAGGTTGAGCTGGGTGAGCTGAATCTCCCAGGGGTAGAGTCTCAACAGCTCTAGAATCTTGCTGGCATAGACGGCGGCGTTAATGGCTGGAGCAGGGCTGTAGTCCATCTTTTCCACCTGCTTATGGATGACGCGATCGCCAGCGGTAAAGGCAATGGTGGGTGCGGTGAAGAGATAGTTCATGACCCCGTCAAATTGGGTCCCATCTAGCCACTCGCGGGAGTCGGTCCACACCTCGCCTACAATGTACGCCTCGGGGTTGACGGCCTTGACGCGATCGCGAAAGGTTTGCCAGAACCCCGGTGCTTTCACCTCAAAGGGAACGTCTAGCCGCCAGCCATCGATGCCAAAGTGGAGCCAATATTCCGCCACCTGCATGATGTATTCCTTCACCTGCGGGTTGGTGTGGTTGAACTGCGGGAGGGCGCGGTTATCGATCCAGCTGCGATAGTTTGCCGGCAGTCTGCCATCGTAGGCCGATAGGGGCCATGCGTCTATTGCAAACCAGTCTATCCACGGCGAGAAGGGGCCGTTCTCCAAAATGTCATTGAAGTAGAAGAAGCCCCGACTAGCGTGATTAAAAACGCCGTCTAGCACGACTTTTATCTCTCTTTGGTGGGCTGCCTCAAGGAGATCTTTTAGAGCGTCGTTTCCCCCCAGCAGCGGATCCACCTGATAATAGTCGTGAGTGTGGTAGCGATGATTGCTAGCGGACTGAAAAATTGGGGTGAAGTAGATAGCCGTAATACCGAGGTCTTGCAGGTAGTCAAGCTGCTCTATCACGCCCCATAAGTCACCACCCTTATAGCCTTGGGCGGTAGGTGGAGTATTCCACTCTTCAAGAGGCACCTGCATTGGCGTCGTCCTGCTGCGCTGGCTTGTTTTAGCAAAGCGGTCAGGAAAAATCTGATAAAAAACGGCGTGTTTGACCCAATCGGGTGTCTGAACTTGCATAACCTCTAGTGGTTGGCGTTGTCATCGCTTACGGTAATGATTTCCAGATGTGTTGTCACGCTCCATTTGATAGACTTTACAGCATCAACAGTCTATGTACGAATAATAAGGCTCAGCAGACTGAAAATAGAGCAGACCGTTGCAAAACTGAGCCACAACAACAAGGGTAATACAGTATGAAGCGTCGACAGTTTGTCACTAGTGCGACAATAGGAGCCACCACTGCAGTTGCAGCTGCAGCCTGCGCCGGGGGTAGCTCAACCGGAACCGACGGTGGTCAGGGTGCGAGTTCTGATGCTAGTCCTACCGTGCAAACGGATGATGCCCCGACAGTTGAATGGCGGATGGCCTCTAGCTATACCCCTAGTCTGGATACGGTGTATGGCGGCAGTGAGGTCTTTATCGAACGAGTCAAGGCGCTCACAAACGGCAAATTCACCATCGATATTTTTGCTTCTGGTGAACTTGTGCCAGGGCTGGAAGTGCTTGACGCGGTGCAGCAGGGGACTGTTCAGGCTGGCCACACCAACTCCTACTACTATCGCGGGAAGAACGAAGCCTTGGCTTTTGATACGGCGGTCCCTTTTGGCCTAAATTATCGTCAGCAGACGGCTTGGCTCTATGAGGGCGGCGGACTAGAACTGGTTCACGAACTGCTGTCAGACTTCAATATTATTAGCTTCCCCGCGGGCAATACGGGCACACAGATGGGGGGCTGGTGGAATAAGGAAATTAATACGCCAGCAGATTTACAG
>JBARYO010000753.1:0-2876 GCA_049647905.1 Elainellaceae cyanobacterium
CTGATCACCGCTGCTCTGGGCCTGTCCATTGAGATGGGGGCCTTCGTCGCTGGCCTGATGCTCTCTGAGGTTGATTACTCTGACCATGCCTTGGTGCGGGTGCTGCCGCTGCGAGATACCTTTGCCAGTCTATTTTTTGCCTCTATTGGCATGTTGATTGACCCTACTATCTTGGTGCAGAATTTTGCCTTGATCTTAGGCTTGGTGACGTTGGCTATGGTGGGCAAAGCGCTGATCATCCTGCCCATCATTCTTAGCTTTGGCTATTCTCCCCGGACGGCGCTCACGAGTAGCTTTGGCCTCAATCAAATTGGCGAATTTTCCTTTGTGCTGGCGCTAATGGGGCGTCAAATCGGCTTAATTGAGCAAAACAAGTACCTGCTGCTGCTGGGAACCACCGCCATTACGCTGATCTTGACTCCGGCCTGGATCAATTTGGCAACGCTGCTAACGCCTCACCTCGATCGCATCCCCCTACCCGCTTTTCTAAAGCGCCTGTCGGAGCCTAAAGATCTCCTCATCCCCGACACCCTTTCAGGTCATGTGGTGGTGGCGGGGTATGGCCGCGTGGGTCAGGTAATCGTCAACATTCTCCGTAGTCAGGGATACCAGATTTTGGTCATTGACAACAGCGAAGCCGCTATCCAGAGGCTTCGCCTCCAGAAGATTCCCTACATTTTTGGCGATGCCGATGCCGAGCCGGTAATGGAGCGAGCCCGCATTGAAACCGCCAAGGTGCTGGCGATCGCCCTACCAGACCCCGGCAGCACCCGCCGTCTGCTGCAGCGATCGCTGGAGGTGTCTCCCGAGCTAGATGTCATTGTCCGCTCCCACACCGATGGCGAAATTGACCTGCTGGCCCAGATGGGGGCTAGGGAGGTAGTGCAGCCTGAATTTGAGGCAGCGCTTGAGCTAGGTGCCCATGTCCTGCTGACTATGGGTGTGAGTGAGAGCGAAATGCACGACGTGGTAGATAAAATTCGCGAGGACCGCTACCGCAGCATTCGACCGTCTTAAGTATTCGACCGCCTAACGCCCGGCAAACTGCGCCGGATCCTGGTCGCGGCGGTGTTTAGTGGGAATAGGCTGCCCTTGGCGATCGCCCACCAGCGCCGCTGTCTCCTCCAGCGCCGCCCGCAGCCGCTTCGCCGCGTAAATCGACATATCCCGAGGCACATTAACGCGATCGCGTAAATAGCGCAGCCCCTTGTCCGTGCTCTGCGGGGGGAGGCAGGGGTTGCCTGTCATCATCCGGGTGAGTGCGCAGCGCAGCGGCTCGTCAAATTTCTGACCCAGAGGGTTGGCCCGCAGAATATTATCGCGGTGCTTGATGACGCGATACAGGGCCTCTGCGCGAGACGTCTCAGGCTCTGGGTAGGCCACGTCGGGAAGCCCCAGCCAAGGCCCCTGATCTACCCGCGCTTGGCTCTCCAGCATCTCTGGCTCCCCGTTAGGGTAGCAGCCCCCCATCTGGGGCGGCAGATCGTGGGCATGGGTATGGAAATCGCTCTGGGTGCCGCGATAGGTGGAGCGGGTTTCCAGGGCATCAAACCAATCTCCTAAGCGAGGGTTTTCCTCCCGCAGGGAATAGCCCTTGTAGTAGTAAAGGCTGGCATTCATTCGTTCGACGTAGGGCACAAAGACCACGTCCGCAGTGCTGAATTCTTCTAGAAAATAGGGCCCCGGCGTCCGGCCTAGGGCCGCTTCCACATCGGCGACAACAAGGCAAAACTGCTGGCGATTGCGCTGCTCCTGCTGCCCTCGCGCCGGATAACAGAGCCAAGTACACCAGGCTCGGAACAGCTGGCGTTCCAGCTGCCGCAGGGGCAGGACTTTGGGATCCGTCATGGGCCACACCAGCGGCCCAAAAGCATCCTCTAGAGCCACCAAGATATTGTCACTCTCGGTAATGATTTGGCCGTCTAGCGCTAGAGCGGGCAGCATCCCAGAGGGAACTTTTTGGGTGTACCAGCGTTCTTTCTTGCCGTAGCAGAACATGGTCACCTTCTCGATGCGGTAGGGAATCTGCTTTTCCTCTAGCCATAGCCATATCTTTTGGCAGTAGGGGCACCAAGCGTGATTATCTCGATATAGGGTAACCCGCACATCGGATTCGGCCTGGCCAAACAGCCTCAGACGGGCTTGGGCATTGGTGGGGCCATTAACGGGGTCGGGATGGATCTGTTGAACTAGGCTCTCCAGTTCAGGCCAGCTCATGGGGGCGACGGCGTCTTTGGAGGTACTCTGGGCGATCGCGTCAATGGGTGTCATGGGGAAACCGGATATTTTGAGGACATGAATGTTTACGAGCGCAATACAGAAACAGAAATGATGATGACTTTGGCACAACCTTCACCTCAGTGAAGTGATGTAGTGCCACCATGAGGGCATACTGAGATGTTCGCGACCAGTTTATTAGCGTAGCGCGCTTTCACTTTCGCTACGTACTCGCCCCATCCGTAGCTGAAGCTCAGATTATGTCCATGCCCCGAATTTGACAAACCCACCAATAGGACAAGCGAGCTCATGGATAACAACACGTCAGAATCTAACCCGAATAGAGCTAGCGGCCATTTTAGCTTTTAGACGGGAAGCCCTGCGCTCTACCCGTGAGGGTGAGCGTCGGAATGAGAGTCGCGCGAGCTGAAGTGCGTCCACCGACTGATGCACAGCGGATGAGGTAGGCAGCGCTGAAGCTAGCAGCTGGTATAATAGAGTTGGCAAGGTGGTACACCCCGCAAAGAGTGTGATCGACCCGTAGGCTAAGGTCGCAAGTCACCCGTTCCTCAGTTTGCAAATGTATCTGCGACACATAGTGCGTACCCTCCCGTCGTGGAGATGAACTGGTTCAAATCTCTGTCGTGGGGCATCAGGCG
>JBARYO010000754.1:0-2255 GCA_049647905.1 Elainellaceae cyanobacterium
GTGTCTAAAGATGGTGGAATTTTCACGTCCGGAGGGCGAGTTCTGGGGATAACGGCTTTGGGACAGACCTTCGACGAGGCGATCGCCAACGCCTATCGCGCCACTGACAAAATTCAGTTCACTGACCAATACTGCCGCCGTGATATTGGCGATCGGGTGCGGTGATAGTTCCGTTGGTTGATGGTGATCTTAACCTGAAGCGCTTGCCCCCCTTGCCACAGAGCCACTAATTGAGGCTGCGAACTGTAGTCTTGCAGCGTTCAGGATTAACAATCCATGTCAAACTATGTGCAGGGCGTGAATAGACTTACTTTGTGCCTTTTAATAGATTCTGTTTTAGTCTTAACCTGTTCGCGCGTTGTGGATATAAACCGTTGATACCGCTGCTCACTAAACTCCGAGACGGGCTTGCTCGCTGGTGGTCCGAGTTTACACTTCAAACTCGGCTCATGGCAGCAGCAACGCTAGTGGTGTCCCTACTCATGAGTAGCCTCACCTTCTGGGCGGTAAATACGATTCAGAACGACGCCCGTATCCATGACACCCGATTTGGTCGCGATTTAGGGCTGCTCATGGCTGCAGACGTATCGCCCTTCGTGGCAGGTCAAAACCGTTCTGAACTGGCGAGATTCTCGTATCAGTTTTATCAAAGCTCCTCTAGCATTCGCTACGTCCTCTATGCCGATACGGATGGCGATATTTTCTTCGGCATTCCCTTTGCAGAGCTTGAGGTACAAAACTCCCTCACGATCCAGCGGCGTATTCAACTGCCGGAAGGCTTTGCGACAGCAAGGGAGCCATTGGTTAGACAGCATCAGACCCCGGATGGCGAGGTGACTGATGTCTTCGTGCCTCTGATTTCCGGCGGAGACTATCTAGGGGTTATGGCATTGGGAATCAACCCCAATCCTACCGTCGTAGCATCGTCCCACCTGACCCGTGACGTAACCGTCGCAGTCTTCGTGTCCATTTGGGTCATGGTCATTCTGGGCGCTGTGTTCAATGCCTTAACCATTACGCGCCCGATCAAAGAGCTGCTAGTAGGCGTCAAAAATATTGCCGCCAAAAACTTTAAGCAGCGCATTGACTTGCCCTTAGGGGGAGAACTGGGGGAGCTGATCGTTAACTTTAACGAAATGGCTGAACGGTTAGAGCGCTACGAAGAGCAAAATATTGAAGAGCTTACGGCAGAAAAGGCCAAGCTTGAGACGTTGGTATCTACCATCGCGGATGGTGCGATTTTGCTCGATACCAACATGAATGTAATTTTAGCCAACCCAACCGCAAAGCGGATTTTGGGATGGGAGGGATTGAATGTAGCTGACTCCCACATCTTGCACAATCTCCCGGAAACCATTAAGGCAGAGCTAATTCGCCCTCTTCACCGCATCACCACTGAGGTGCCGTCTGAGGTGCGGGGTGAGGCAATGGAATTTCGGTTGACCCTATCTGATTCAACAGGGCGAACCGTTCGTATTTTGCTGACTCGGGTGCTGGATCAAGCTAGAGAGCATTTGCGGGGTGTTGCGATTACCGTGCAGGATATTACCCGAGAGGTTCAGCTTAACGAGGCGAAAAGCCAGTTCATCAGCAACGTCTCCCATGAGCTGCGAACGCCTCTGTTCAATATCAAGTCGTTTATTGAAACCCTGCATGACTATGGTGAAGACCTGAGTGAAGTAGAGCGGTTGGAGTTTTTGGATACGGCCAACCGCGAAACCGATCGCCTTACTCGCCTCGTTAACGATGTGCTGGACCTTTCTCGGCTGGAGTCCAATCGCTTGTACCGCTTCGAATCTGTTGAGCTGATTCAGCCGATTGAGCAAACCCTGCGAACCTACCAACTCACGGCCAAAGACAAGCAGATTCAGCTTGTACAGGATATCGACCCGGACCTGCCGCCAGTGTTGGGCCACTACGACTTGCTGCTGCAGGTTTTGACGAACTTGGTTGGTAACGCGCTGAAGTTCACCGATGCTGGGGGACGCATTGCCATTCGTGCCCACGCCTTGGGTGACCATCAATCCCAGTCCACCTATCCCTGCGTTCGGGTCGAAGTTGCCGATACCGGCATCGGTATCGGGGCTGAAGATCAAGCGGCTATATTCGATCGATTTTTCCGTGTGGAGAACCGAGTGCATACGTTAGAAGGCACTGGCCTTGGGCTATCTATTGCGCGTAACATCGTCGAAAAGCACCACGGCTCGATCCGCCTTATTAGCGAAGTTGGCGTTGGCACGACCTTTTGGTTTGAC
>JBARYO010000755.1:0-6121 GCA_049647905.1 Elainellaceae cyanobacterium
CGATCAAGGCGAGGTGATCCCCAGGGGCATCGTTTTACTATTAGGACATAGAGAACAGGGACGAGGCAGACGGCTACCGGGGGCAAAAGTGTAGACATCTGCTTTCCGTTCTAAGGATGCACGTTAACGGAGTCTGGCCAATGCGCCAGGCTTTCTTATTGGCTAGGATTTGTTAGCATTTGAGGGCAGTCGTCGAAAGCAACTATGGCCCCAACCGTTTTGATTACCGGTGCGTCTCAAGGGACCGGTCGGGCAACAGCGCTTCTGTTTGCGCAACAGGGGTACGATACCGTTTTGACAGCGCGGAGGTCTGACCCGCTAAATCAGGTGGCAAAAGAGGTGGAGGCACTGGGGCAAAAGGCGCTGGTGGTTCCCGCCGATGTGGGCGATGCTGACCAGGTGACCCAGCTGGTGGAACAGGCGATCGCCTTTGCGGACTCCATTGATGTGTTGGTAAACAACGCTGGCATTTGCCTGACTGGTCCAGCGGAAGAGACCACCTTGGACGACTGGAACGCTATTATCAACACCAATCTCTGGGGCTATGTCCATACGATTCAGGCGCTCCTGCCCCAGTTCTTGGCCCAGGGAAAGGGAGCTATTGTCAATGTGGGCTCCTTCGGCGGCAAGATGCCCCTGCCCTACATGACAGCCTACTGCACCAGCAAATACGCCATCACCGGCCTGACTGACACCCTGCGTCTGGAGCTGCGGCCCAAGGGCATTCATGTGGCCATCGTCCACCCTGGCATCATCAACAGCAGCTTTATGGAGCGGGCCATGTTCCGGGGGAGCGATGCAGACAAAAGGCGATCGCAGATGCAGGATACTTTGGGCAGCGCCATGGCCAGCCAACCGGAGGATATCGCCAAGGCGATCTGGCATGCGGTGCTCAAAGGACAAACGGAAACGGTGGTGGGGCCAGCGGCGATCGCGACAGAGGCCTATCGACTATTGCCGGGGGTGCTGCAGTGGGTGCTGCAGCCGTCTAAGTGATCAGCGATCCGTTTCGCAAGACTTCGTTGGCTCACTTGGGCGTCAGGGTGCGAAAGCAGTGATTCCATCGCGGCGCAGTCGGAAGTAGCCGCAGACAAAACTATCGAAGCGTCAACGCCACCACAACCTAGCCATGAGCCTTGGGCTTGAGCCGGTCTGTTCTATGGTGCAACAGCAGCGAATTGGTTACAACGCTGACTGAGCTAAGGGCCATGAGAGCGCCAGCGGTAGCCGGACTCAGCAGCAAACCGGTGACGGGAAACAGGAGTCCTGCCGCTGCCGGGATGCCTAACGTGTTGTAGGCAAAGGCCCAGAAAAGATTTTGGCGAATTTTGTTGAACACCCGCTGACTGAGGCGAATGGACGTTACCACATCTGCCAGGTTGTTTGTCGTGAGGATGACGTCAGCGGTCTCAATCGCGATGTCTGTCGCCCCATGCAGCGCGATGCCGACATCGGCTTGGGCCAAGGCAGGGGCATCATTGATGCCATCCCCCACCATGGCCACGGTATGGCCTTGGGCCTGCAGTTGGGCGATCGCGGTTGATTTTTGATCTGGCTTGATTTGGGCCTGGACCTGCTCTTGAGACAGCCCGAGAATATCGGCCACAGCCATAGCGGCCTCTGGGCGATCTCCCGTCAGCATCATCACCGTCAGCCCCATGGTTTTGAGGCATTGCAGGGTGTGGGCCGCGCTATCCCGCAGCTGATCTTGGATGGTAAACAGCGCCACTAGCTCAGAGGCGATCGCCAGGGCAACAACGGTTTCCCCCGGCTTCGTTACAGCGGACAAGCCAGGGTCTAGGACACCAGCGGCTGGCCGCTCAACGCCAAGCTCCCGTAGCCAGTCGAGAGAGCCAAGGTGAATCTGGTGGCCATTTACCATAGCCGAGACCCCTCCACCTGGTGACGTTTGAAACTCCCGAGCTTCTAGCTCAGGTAATTTCCGGTCTGCAGCAGCATCTCGGATGGCGATGGCAATGGGGTGATGGGTGCCCTGCTCTGCCGCTGCGGCCAGCTGGATCATATCGGCCTCAGCGCAGGATGCGCCATCTGGCCAATGGTTCCGCAGTAGGCGACAGCCCGTCAACGTCGGATGGCCCAGGGTGAGGGTTCCAGTTTTATCAAACACAACGGTATCGAGGTGGGACACCGTCTCCAAAACGTCTCCCCCTCGAATCAGAATGCCCTGTTCAGCGCCAATGCCAGACCCCACTAAAATGGCGGTGGGCGTCGCTAGGCCGAGAGCGCAAGGGCAAGCCACCACCAAAACGGCGATCGCCAGCCTGAGGCTTAGAATCAGCGGAGACGCAGCAACGACATGGCCGTGATGAGGCATGTGGTGGAGATGGAACGCCCCGGCCTCCAGGATATTCGGAAACAGATCCGTGCCAATGCTGGACCAAAACACAAACGTCAGTCCCGCCGCCACCAAGACGCCGTAGGTAAAATATCCCGCCACTGTATCCGCAACACGTTGAATCGGAGCTTTTCGGGTTTGGGCCGTTTCCACCAGCTGAATAATTCGGGCCAGGGTGGTGCGATCGCCGGCGCGGGTCACGGTTAAGGCAATCGCCCCTGTTTGATTGAGGCTACCGGCGCTGATGGGGTCACCCACCACCTTCACTACGGGCAGAGATTCCCCGGTCAGCATCGACTCATCAACGGTGGTTTTCCCGACCAGCACCACACCGTCCGCTGGGATCTTTTCGCCAGGAAGCACCGCAAGGCACTGCTTTGTCTGCAGCGCCTCAGCTGGAATCATCTGGCTTTGGGACAGATCAAACGTCCCGGTTTGTACTATGGTCTCTTCATCCCGTGACAGCCGTCGGGCCTGGGTCGGCTGCAGCGAGAATAGGGCCTTGAGTGACGAGGCAGCGCGGGTACGGGCGCGGTGCTCTAGGGATCTGCCCAATAAAATAAAGCCCACCAGCATGACCGGCTCGTCAAAAAAGCATTCCCAGCCTAAGGGGGGGTACAGTAGAGCCACTGTACTGGCCCCGTAGGCGGCAACCATTCCCAGCCCGACTAAGGCGTTCATGTTGGGCGTCCGGCGCAGCAGCCCCCGCCCGCCATCCACAATAATGTCGCGCCCTGGGCCAACCAAGGCAGCGGTAGCTAATCCAAAATGGAACCAAATATTGCTTAAGATGGGTAGCCGAAACCAGCCGAACTCACCGGCATGGCCCACGGCGGAGAGAATAAGCAATAGAGCGGCGATCGCCAACCGCCTGGTTTGGGCGTGACGCTCTTGACGGGCTCGGGAGTCCTCCTCTGCCCCTGCCAACGCGCCGGGCTTGGCTAGCTGAGCAGAGAATCCGGCCTGGGATAGCGCCTGGGTCAACGTCTCGACTAGCGCCTCTTGGTTGCTGCTACGGTCGTGCTCCACCCAGGCTTTGCTCGTCACCAAGTTGACCGTTGCCGCGCTAACCTCAGGGTGCTGGACCAAGCGACGCTCTGTAATCTGAACACAGCCTGCACATCGCATACCAGTAATCGTGAGGGTTAGCGTGTTGGGGCCACGGTCGCCAGCGCTGGCTGCCGCAGGAGAGGAGGCATCAGCGAGCGATGTGGCGGTGCCAGATGTATCAGTACCAGGTATATCGGCAGATTGAGCGGGATCTAGAGGCGATGTAGTTTGCATTCGTTATGTAGAGTCTCGGCGCAAGCGGCGATAGATGACCCCAGCAGCTAAGCCGGTGACCAAGGTTGCTGCTGCTCCGCCAAGGGACAAATCGACGGGGTTGAGCCAGGCCACAAGCAAGAACACACCGGTGCCTGTTAGTCCATAGCCAACCTGATTCAATCGCTGTAGGTGCTTAGGGGTTGCTGACATCACAAGTGCTGGGGGTCGTCTGGGGCAATACACTATTGATCTTAGCGAAGTATAGATCGCAACGATCTTAGCGAAGATAGATCTCAACCAAGATACCCCCAAACCATTATGGACATTATTCCCGCCATCGATTTGCTCGATAGCCGCTGCGTCCGGCTCTACCAAGGTGATTATCAGCAGTCTGAGGTGTTTAGCGATGACCCGCTTGCTGTTGCTCAGCAGTGGGTTGACCAGGGGGCAACCCGAATCCACCTTGTTGATCTAGACGGTGCCAAAACCGGACAGCCGACAAATTACGACATCATTGAGGCGATCGCAAAACAAATTGACGTTCCGGTTCAGGTGGGCGGCGGCATCCGCTCCCAGGAGACGGCTGCAAATCTCTTGTCGCGGGGCATCGATCGAATTATCTTGGGGACCGCTGCAGTGGAAGACCCGACCCTAGTGGAAACCCTCTGTCAGAGGTTCCTAGGCCAAATCGCCGTAGGTATCGACGCCCGAGACGGCAAAGTGGCGACGCGGGGGTGGGTCGAGACCTCTAGCGTAGACGCCGTTGAGCTAGGGCAGCGTATGGCCGACTACGGGGTAGCGACGTTAATCTACACCGATATTTACCGAGATGGCACGCTGCAGGGTCCGAATAAGGAGGCGCTCAGGGCGATCGCGCAAGCGGTGTCCGTACCGGTTATCGCATCAGGCGGAATCAGCTCAGTCCGAGACCTGCTGGGGCTGCTGGCCCTTGAACCCGCTGGCGTCAATGGGGCCATTGTGGGCCGGGCCTTGTACAGCGGCGACCTAGACCTTTCAGAGGCGCTAAAGGCAGTGGGCCCAGGGCGATTGCAAGATATTCCCCCTGATTTTGGCTCATCTGCCTTTGCGTAGGTATTAGTAGACTAAGCCACAGAGGACGATGCCTGGGTAAGCTGTGGCTTGTGCAGCTGCTCCCGAATCTGGCTCATGGCATCCACAAGCCGGTTCATTTCTTCGCGGGTGTGGAGCGCGTTGGACGTGATTCGAAGCCGAGGCTTGGCAATGAACCAGATGGGCGAGACCCAAATGCCGTAGTCGTACATTAAGGTACGGGCAAAGAGTTTGGGATCAACGTCTTCTGGCAAGATAACCGGGATGACGTTGGTCTCCCCAATGGTTTCAAAACCTTGCTCCTCCAGCCGCGATCGCAAATAGCGGGTATTGTCCTGCAGACGGCGCACCATTTCAGGGCGCTTACGCACTTGGCGAATGCTCTCCAGGGCGGCGGCGGTCACGGGCGCTGGCAGGGAGATGGTGCCAATGGACGTGGGAGACACATGGAGCAGCGGCTTGAGCTCAGCAACAGGCGAGCTGATTGCCGCACCCGCTGAGGCCGCGAACTTAGAGAAGGTGGTCATAATCAACGGAATCACCCCCTTGTCCATCGCATCCTGGGGCGTGATGTCGTAGTACTCATAGATGCCGCGCCCAGTTGCGCCGATGGCACCGCTAGCATGGGCTTCGTCCATCACCAGCACGCTGCCAGGATAGGCCGACATCACGTCAATCATTTCGGGCAGCGGAGCCAAATCGCCGTCCATGGAGAAGACCGCATCGGAGATGACCATAATGCGATCGCCAGGCTGGACGTATCGCTTCAGCTTGCGGGCCAAGTCGTCAGCGCTGCAGTGGCGGTAAGCCCGCACCCGGACGCGGGGGCTGTGGCCGAACATTTTCCCGGAGCGAGTACCCGCGTTGGTAATCGCAGAAATGATACAGCCGTGGTTTAAGACATCGCTGAGAATCAGCGTCTCGCGCGTGTGCTTAAAGCCAGGAACGGGAATGGCCAAGTGGCAAAAGGCATCCATGAGCGCCTGCAGCGCCATCCAAGCATTGAGGAAAAGCTGGGTATGGGGCAAGTGCTTAAATTCTGAAATCTCCTGCTCAAGCTGACGATGCAGGTCGATACGACCACTCAGTACCGCACAGGAACTATTTGAGGTGCCGTACTGTCTAATAGCCTCGATCGCCGCCTCCTGGACGGCCTGATTCTGAACGAGTCCAAGCACGTCATTCGTACAAAACGTCAGGACCTTGTGGCGATCGCCCGTTGAGGCATCTTCAATATCCACCATGTTTCCCTGACGGCCCAGGCAAACATACTCATCTGGCTCTAGCCCGCTCTCATACCAGCGTTGAACGTATTCTTGAACAACTTCCACAGTAAAACTCCCCTCACCTTATCTGATTAAATCGCGCGTGTCTGCAAACCGCCTCCCAATTAGTTGCTCCGAGTCAAGAAACAGATCTACTCCATAC
>JBARYO010000756.1:0-1963 GCA_049647905.1 Elainellaceae cyanobacterium
CCAAAGATCTGGTTGAAACGGTCTATGGTATCGGCTATCGGCTCAAGCCTTTAGAAGAGGCTGAGGCGGCGGCGGCAGCACTGTCGCATCAGCGCTCCACTGCATCCGTTCACATGCCCACAACGTCTGAGATTACCGCTGCCGTTGCAACGGCTTGGGAGGTATATAAAGGCGAAATGCATGAGCGACTCAGCGTCCTTGAATCCGTGGCGGCGGCGATCGCCAACGGGCAGCTTAGCCCAGACCTGCAGCATGCCGGGCGGTCTCAAGCCCATAAGCTTGCTGGCTCCCTAGGCTGCTTTGGATTTCCAGAAGGTTCCCGCTTGGCACGACAGCTAGAGCATCTGCTGCAGCTCGACACCCCCTTAGACTATCAGCAGTCATCTCATATCTCATCGACGGTACAGCAGCTTCGTCAGCAGGTGGCTATCAATGTCCACCACAGCGATACGCCAGCGGCGATCGCGACGCCGCATCAGTCCAATACATCCCCCCTAGCTAATGCAACATCCCACATTTGGGTCGTGGGGGCAGCGGAACCGTTCAGCGATGGCTTTCAGACCGAGGCATCTGCTGCTGGCTTCCATAGCGTTGCCATAGCCAGCCTAGATCTTGCCCACGACAGGCTACAGACCGAAACGCCAGCCGCGCTATTGCTCTGGTCAACAGAGGAAAATTTTGACGCCTCGATGGCAGTACTGAAAACGGCCTGCTCTAGCGCAGAACATGGTGCACAGCTGACCCCAGTCCTGGTTCTGACAGATATTCAGGATTTTCGTCAACGGCTCCAGATGGTTCAATGGGGTGCATCGCGCCTCCTGTCGACAGCAATGCAGCCGGCGAGCGTGATGGAGGCGGTTCAGCAAGTCCAGCGTGCTGGTCGCGCTGAAATTAAGGTTGTCCTGTTGGATGACGATACCCATGTGCTGGCCCTGCTGCAAACCATCTTGTTGCCCTGGGGCTTTCAGATCACGACGCTGGATAATCCCACGCGCCTTCCCCAAATTTTGGCAGCAGTCCAGCCCGATTTGCTTGTCCTGGATATAGAAATGCCTGAGGCAAATGGACTCGAAATTTGTCAAGTTCTTCGAGCTGATGAACAGTGGTGGCAACTGCCGATTCTGTTCCTAACGGTTCACGACGACATCAGTATGCAGCAGCAGGCCTTTAGCGTTGGGGCTGACGACTTTGTCCGGAAGTCGACAATGGCTCGGAATTTGCCTATGCGGATTTTGAATCGGTTAAAGCGATGACAGCTGGGCAACAGGCTCTGAGGACAGCGCCACGGCCAAAGGCTCACACTAAGCTTTGGGGACAATACCCTAGTCCAGTGACGAACTGCTCTTGAAAGTGCCTAATTTCTGACGGGGCTGGAGCCCCATGGGACACAATAGCGAGCTGATGACGATTCATCACGTCGGTGATGCTGTAGCCTTGATCGAGATCTCTGAACGCAGGACAAATTACTGAGTCAAGCCGGTAAACGATACCATTTTCATTAAGGACAGCGAGACTGTCATCACGCCGCTCTATCGGTGTAGATGACGCCAGCACCACCCGCATAATCCAAAAGTCGTTCAGGAAGATGACGGTGACGCTATCGAGGTGGTCTTGCAGCTTTGTCAGGAGGTAAATTACGACGCGCTGGGTTAGACTTGCGTTTGCGAAACAATAGAAAAACGTCATGGCAAGTGTTTCGATTTGGATCACGTTTAAGTCTAGGGTAAATATCTGAGGAACTTGTGAAGCTCTGGTATCTATGGCTATCAAAAAACCATCGCGAGCTGGAAATCCTATGAGTAAGCGGATCTTGCTAATCGACGACGAAGCCGACATCCACAAGATTATCCAGGTCACCTTAATGCTGCAGAGTGACTGGGAGCTATTGATGGCCCTCACCAGCGATCGCGGCATTGAACTCGCTAAACAAAAGCAGCCAGACGCGATTTTACTGGATGTGATG
>JBARYO010000757.1:0-1567 GCA_049647905.1 Elainellaceae cyanobacterium
AGAAGGAGGTGTTTGTCGAGACCGCGGATGGGGAGGTGTTGCCATTCGTCCCAGAAGGCGATGTGTCTGTGTAGCACAGATAAAAATTTTCCAGCTCTGATTTTGTCAATACGGTAGAGCAGAATATGCCAGGGTATGAGAGATATTGACATAATTGCTGGACGCCACCAATTCATCCAGGAGCCTATGCCTGTCGCAATACCACCGGCTACACCGACTGCCGTATTACCACCTGAAAGAATCACGCCAAATGCTATGCCAGCGAATACGCCGATTTTTTTAATCTGCACACCACTTATTATCGCTAACCATAGACCAATTCCTGTTCCGATTACCAAAGCTAACGAAATAGTTGATGATATTATTTCGCCAGTTACTACAACCCCCGCAACGGCAAATGTTGCGTTAAAAACCGTACTAAACGTTATTCCAAATGTTACACCGGCGAACAAGCCAAACATAGTGCCAAATAGACTGCTATAGAAGAGGCTAAAAAATATATGGACTACTACAGTCTTAAGTGAATTACCTGCGCTTGCAGAAAACATTCCTACAAGCATACTGTTTAGTATAGGTATTAATACGAATCCTTCTGCAGCAAAGCGCCAGACTTGTTTTTTACGCAACTGTTCGTGAGTAAAGACTCTAAATAGCGAAAAATCCTTGCTCAAATCGGAATCGAGGCGCTGGATATGGTTCTCCCAAGCCGAGGGTAGAAACACCAGCCAGAAAAGCAGCTGAAAGCTTCCCAAAATCAAATTAGGATGCTGCTCAGGCGAATGAGTATAAGCATTTCTTGGAGGCTGCAGTGGAGTCATCAAGCCTATCCCTTAGCCGCCAAACGTAGGTTGAGTTGAAGCGCCGAAACCCAACGTAGAGCGCCCCTCGAAAATCGCGATCGCCTCTGTTACCCAAAGCAAATTTGAAGGCGATCGCTTTTGTCGGGCTACGCTGACGCTAACCCAACCTACGGCGTCTAAACCTTGATTTGAACGCATCACCTTGAAGTCCAAATGCCAAACTACTGGTCAAAGGCGATCGCAATTCTACAATCGCAGTTGAGGCCCATAATAACCCACCGGTATCGCCGCGATCGCCCCCGTAACCACATCAACTTGACGTAAAGCGATCGCATCGTAACTAAGCACCGTTACGTCCAGGCTTTAGATCCCTGGATTTTGCAAAATCCAGGGATCTGGGCGGTCAAGCCCTGTCTTATCGCCTCACCCGCTTCGTCAAAATCCGCATCACATGGCGCGGGTCCACCACCCGAATCGTCTCCGGGCTTACCCCCGGCAGCGGCTGCGACCAATCGTTCGCCTCTGCAAACCGGTAGTGGTGCAGCGCCAAGCGGCAATACTCCACGGCAGAAGACGGGCCAATGGCAATCAGCCGCAGCAAATCATCCCCATCAGCGGGCAAAATAATCGGGCAGGACGGATAGTCCTCGCCGGGGCGAGGGGCAGAATCATAGGTCATGGGGTTGTCTCCTTTTATGAGAGGAAAGACAACCCAAGCATCTAGCCACCCCACGCGGCACAAGGCGAGGGTGGCTACGGGATACAAT
>JBARYO010000758.1:0-1694 GCA_049647905.1 Elainellaceae cyanobacterium
CGAGCGCTGAGGGGGGCGACGATATGCTGGTGGGTATCAACTCTACCGCCGAAGAGCGGGCGACGTTTGCGGAGAAGATTCGCGAAAAGCCGAGGGCCTATATGGCTCAGCCGACGGTATATCTATCGCAGATTCCCACGGTGGTTGGTGATGGCGTTGACGGACATATTGAGGGACGCCATACGGATTTGCGGCCCTATGTGCTCCATCCGGGCGATGAGATCTATGTGCATCCCGGGGGGCTGACGCGGGTGGCGCTGGAGCGAGGCAAGCTGGTGGTCAATTCATCGCAGGGGGGCGGGGCAAAAGATACGTGGGTGTTGGCGTAGATTCGATTTTTGAACAGTGACGCGGCTTCTGTATCAGCGGCTGGGCTGCAGGCGCCAAATTCGCTTGGGGCTACGTCAAGTTTGTAGCGATCGCAAAGACGATGCAAAATAGAGGCGCTTAGCTAGAAGTGTGCTGCCATCAGCCCAGACAACACGGTGTCTTCAACAGCGGCAAAACTTTGGTGAAGCGCGAGCTAGTCATTGGCAGTCCGTCTCGGTTTTGGCTACCCTTGGCGAATTAGATATACAGAATACTGCTATGCAGAATATTGGTACACCAGGTATTGATGTACGGAATGCTAGCGCACCAAACGCTGACGTACAAAGTAGCCCGCAGAACACCAGCCCACGGAATATAGAAACGCCAACTACAGAGGCGAAAGCTACAGAAGCGCTAACTCAGGCGCTAACCACGCCTCGCCTACTGCTGCGCCGCTGGCAAAAATCAGACCTACAGCCCTTTGCCTGCCTCAACGCTGACCCTGAGGTGATGCGCTATTTCCCCTATCGCCTGGGCCGTCCGGCCTCGGACGCTTTTGTCGACCATATTGAAGCCTGCTTTGAGCAGCAGGGCTTTGGGCTCTGGGCGGTGGAGCTGCGGGAAAGCGGGGAGTTTATTGGCTTTATTGGGCTAAAGAAACCCACCTTTAACGCCCACTTCACGCCCGCAGTGGAAGTAGGCTGGCGACTGGCGCGGGAGTATTGGGGCCAGGGATATGCCACTGAGGGTGCCAGGTGCGCCGTGACCTACGGCTTTCAGGCTGTAGGCGTCGACGAGATTGTGTCCTTTACGGCGGGGGGTAACCAGCGGTCAAGGGCTGTGATGGAGCGCCTCGGCATGACCCACTGCGCAGAGGATGACTTCGACCACCCGACGTTGCCCAAGGGCCATGAGCTGCAAAGGCATGTGCTGTATCGGATGGGTAAAGATCGCTGGCGATCGCTTCAAGCGTAGAACCTAGCGGTTCAGCCTGCCCACCTCCGTTCTCCTGTGGACAACGCCATGGCAATTCGCTAGAACATTGGCAGGGGCAAAACGAGATTAGGCGTATGGCAAGTCGGCTTTGGCGATTTCTGAACACCGATATTTCTGAGCTGCTGTCGGGGGAGACGGCGGTGGGGACGGCGGAAGGCGCGAAAGCGGTCTTTGAGCTGGCGGAGGTGCTGCAGAAAGAAGGGCCAAATGTGGAGCGGCTGGCACCGCTGGTGGGGCAGCTCGACTCGCTGCTGGATGCGCTCAATTCGCCCCTGGCGGAGATTGTGGAGAAGGGGCTGCCGTTTGTCTCTATTGCCACGGGGCTGCTGAAGTTTTATCTAGAGAAGAGCCAGAAGCAGCTGAGCTTGGCCGAATGTGTGGCGATCGCC
>JBARYO010000759.1:0-2314 GCA_049647905.1 Elainellaceae cyanobacterium
TTAAATCCGTTCAGCAGTCCCATGGGACAAATGTCCTCAAAAATTAGTCTTGGATACAACAGCGCTCAACAAAATATCTAATCCTAAAGTACTCCGAGACAAAAATCAGAGCCTAATCTGAGACCAGCACGCTCCGTAGAGCGTAGATAATGAGCGCCGCCTTATAGGTTAAGAAACCTAAAAAGATTGGCAAGATCTCTAGCTGATTGACACGAGATGCGATTAAGATCACACCCACGAGCAACGCCAGACGACTATTACCTAAACTAGCCCTCTGCCGCCCTAACTGACCCACATGCTTCGCAAGCATGTTCAAGTAAATTAGACCTGTGAAGGCACCAATCAGGTAATTGAGCGCTACGTTCAGGCTATAGGCAAACCACACACATCCAACAACTATTCCCGCTAACACCAGAGTTGTGCCCAAGAGTTCGCGACGAAGCCGGAAATACTCTTGGATGGAGTCGTCCGGTTCATCTGAGATGCTCAGGTTGCCTGGCGATACCGCGCTTACCTCATCAGTAGTAGATTCGGCAGATGCGTTGTCACCCTCAGCAAGACGACTATTAGTCTCAGCAGATGGATCAGCATCAGCCTCAACAGACTGCTCAGATGTAGCAACAATCACACGATCAGTCAATGGAAATCCCGTTGGCGGTTGAAAGGCATGGCTGCGATGAGCCACACGAGATCATAACATGTGGTGTAATCCGAACCATATAAAAAATTAAGGTTTGGCCCACTCAACATGAATGGACTAACGCGGTGCTGACGGTCTTGGCGGTCGGCGGCCAGCAGATCTGCTGCGTCCCATGTAGGGTCGCGATCGCAAAAGACGCAAACGAGATATAGGTGCAGCGATCGCTGGATCTTCCATCGCCATCACCACCGCAGTGCGGGCTTAACAAAACGTATCTTACTCTCAGGATGAAACATTGTCCCTGTATGATAGGGCTTGTCCGCGATTGCAGGGCCTGTGGTGCTGGACCGGGACAAGGATTTCTACATACTTTTTAATAAACCACCGCAGTGATCCCAAAACGATTTAACCTAAGTCTTGAGCTGATTAAACTTGGGCATTTGCCAAAACACATGATTCCCCAGCTTCCATGGTGTCTCAAAGCAAGATTTGCTTGCTGATTTCGAGCAAACCTTACGTTTTTCACTGTGGTTCCGGTTGTGGGGTTTAGGCCACTCACGCCAAAGCCAGTGCGATCGCCTACATAGGGCCGGTCACCAGACCATCGCTATAGTCGTCCGGCGGAGCCCGTTTTGAATCTTGAATTGACAACCAATAACGATAATTAGGAGCTTTTGAAAGCTTATGAGTGTAACAGCAAGTGGTGGAAGCTCTGTTGCGCGTCCGCAGCTATATCAGACTTTGCCTCTGTCAACCGTAATTCAAGCTGAGCAGCAGGACCGATTTTTAGCGAAGGGCGAGTTAGGAGAGCTATCTAGTTTCTTTGGCTCTGGCCTCAAGCGTCTGGAGATGGCTCAAATATTGACGCAAAACTCTGAGCTTATTGTGTCGCGGGCCGCGAACCGCATTTTCGTGGGTGGCTCTCCGATGTCATACCTCGAGAAGCCGGAAGAGCCTGAAAAAGCCATGGTTACCATGGGCGGCGAGGATCTAGACGCAAGGGCGTCTATGAGACTCGGAACAGCAACCTTCGTTGACAGCAAAGGTGGATTTCTAGAGGGTGTTCGCTCTCTGTTCAGCACAACTCCCAGTGGTCCTGTCCCATCGGGATTTCGCCCCATCAACGTCTCCCGCTACGGCCCCAGAAACATGCAGAAGTCGCTGCGAGACCTAAGCTGGTTTTTGCGGTATCTGACATACGCCATTGTTGCCGGAGATCCCAACATCCTGACGGTCAACGTGCGGGGTCTGCGGGAAGTGATTGAGAATGCCTGCTCTAGCTTGGCCACAATTGCTGCGCTGCAGAGCATGAAGCAGGCTTCTGTCGGATATTTCTCTAAAGATGCTGAAGCGGCGGAAATCGTCAGACAATACTTTGACGTCCTGATTAAGGAGTTCGAAGCGGCTGAGCCCTCTAATAAGCTCAGACAGCGTCAGACTAAAGATCTACAAGGTCTACAGCTTCCCCAAAGTTATTACAATGCCGCTGAGCGGCGGCCTCGCTATGCCATGAAGCCTGGCCTCTCTTACTCCGAGAAAGAGCAGGTAATCAAGGCAGCCTATCGGCAGGTTTTTGAGCGAGATATCCGACGCGCCTATTCGTTAGAAATTTCTTATTTGGCGTCTCAGGTTAGAAACGGCGACATCTCGGTCAAAGAGTTTGTCCGTCGTCTA
>JBARYO010000760.1:0-3118 GCA_049647905.1 Elainellaceae cyanobacterium
CCTTCAGCCCGCGTCTGGTCTTGGCTCAAGTTAGAAAGCACCTCAACGGCTTCTTGCGCCTCCTCTTCTAAAGAGACGACCTTATTTGCCTCTTTAAACTCCTTCAACCTAGACTCAAGCACCAGCACCTCGGCTTCTGTAGCCGGCAGCTGTTCCTCAATGAAACGCCGTGCAGCCGTCGCCTCTTCCCGATTACTTTCAACATTGAGGCTGCGGTATGCCTCCATAACCTGATTAACCACATCTACAGCAAGCTCTGGATCCTCTGACTGATAAGAAATTTTCAGGATCTCGGTTCCTGGAATGGGCTGGGCGTCTACGCCACCTAAAGCGCCTGGCTCTTGAAGCTCACCATTATCGTCTCGGAGGTCTAGTACCTCGATCACGCGCTGCAGGACGGGGGCCGACTCAACAATCACGGCTTGAGTCTCGAGAGGCTCTGCCTGAAACGTCAAGACATCAACTCGACCCGAGTTTTCATCCAGCCCGGTCAGCGAAGGGGTCCGATCGGTTCTAAGCTGAACCTTACCCGTAGCCTGATACAGAGATTCTCTATTAAGGCCCATGGCCACCGCAACCGCCGCCACGACACCAAACACGCCTACCGCTGGTAACCATCTCCGTTTGAGGACCAGCCAGTATTTTTGAAAGTCGACTTCCTCGGCATAAATTGCTGCTTCTAGTGGTTCCATGTATAAACTCCGGCGTCTCTCATTCGTTGGGAGTAAGCTAGTAGACGCTACTCACTTGGCCGCGATCAAGCCCAGCGGTCAGTAGGCGTAATTTGCTTTCGCTATCGCAAATCGACGTTACAGGGACGGTCGCAAAAATCAGGACAGACATAGAGCAAATTTTTACCATTCCCTCCCGCACTCCACAAGCGTGAAAACTACTGCGCAAATGGACATACAAGTATTTCCCATAAAAGCTCAAGTAATGAGCAATAGCTAGTTTCGTAACAATTGCTGTAGTGCCCTCGTATGTATATGATATGAACGATTGCTCTACGGTGAACTAGAAATTATCGACCTTGACTCAATCTTTACACAGCGCTTAAGCCTCTACGTAGAGGCCACAGGCGATAAACGGCAGTGGTTTTCTAAAAGGTGATGGAGCTTAGCCCTCGTGTCGTCAACAGTTTGTTGGTTCATAGGGGGCGATGGGCGCATCTAGCGGTTAGGGGAGTGGGGTGAGGATTGCGGCGGGACGTTAGGGAATAAGGGGTCGAAACGCTGATTGACCCAAGCGAGTCTGAGGTAGAGGAGATTGTTGAAGTCCTGGTCGCTCCAACGCATGCCCACACCCTTAAAGCGCTGCTGAATAAGCCACTTACAAGCGCTCTCCACCATGCCAGAGCCAAGGGGAACTTCAAGTCGATACTCAACGGTGGGAGCAAACGCCGACGATGCTCAGAGAACAAGCGCTCAAAGCAAATCACCCGAGAACACGCGAGCGGCTACTGGCCCTCTACGAGATCACTCAAGGGGGAAATGTAACGCAAGTAGCGCTAAGAACTAGGCGCAACCCTCAGACGGTGATGGGCTGGGTGCATCAGTACAACGAGCATGGCCCTTACAGCATGGCCTACCAGCACAGCGGCGGGCATCCCCCCCCTTAGTGGTGCAGAAATCTCAAAGGATGCTTAAGCGGACTCATCATGAGAAGACGAGCACCCTCGAGAACTCAATTTGGCAGTCTAACGCCGCCCGCTTGCCAGGGCCATTTCATTCTCAAAGGAGCCTAAAGATGCTACAGTTTCAGACTAGTTCTAATGGTTCTAGCGGTTATGCGTCTGCCCCCGACCCCCATCCCTGCTGTTATCGACTCACGGTCTGAGTCTGCTGTAGAGCGGATCGAGATCCTCGAAGCCTTCGTTGACCTGCCCGATGTCCGGCGGGCCACTGGCAAGCGGCATCATATGGCCTTATGCCTAGCGCTCTTTACCCTAGCCGTGACAGCCGGCAACCGAGGATTTCTGGCCATTGGTGACTGGCTCAAGTGCTACCAGCGCGAGTTGATTGACCTCTTTAACCCGCCCAAACACCGCCTTCCTTCCTACAGCACGATTCGTAGAGTGCTGCTGAAACTGGACTATGAGCAGTATTCAGCGGCCTTAGCTCGTTTCTTTGACGTTGAACCGTTGGCCGGTGAGACCTTAGCGGTGGATGGCAAGGTCTTACGCGGGTCATATCAACTGGAGAGCGACAATCGTGACTCTCCCCCTCACCCGGCGATTATGCTGGTCAGTGCCTATCTGGTGGAGCGGGGGCTGATTCTAGAACCCTATCAGGTGGACCGTAAAACCAACGAAATCAAAGCCTTGCCGGAGTTCATTGAGAAACTGGCGCTGAAGGGGGTGGTGATTGCTTTTGATGCGATTAGCACCCAAAAAAACCTGTCAGCTCATTATTGACACCGACAATCATTACTTGGGTGCCCTCAAAGGCAATCAAGGCAATTTGCACAAAAGCGTTCAGGCTCACTTTGTCGCTGAAGCCAGCTATACCGAGATCAATAAAGGGCATGGGCGATTGGAGAAGCGGGTTATCAGTCTTTGCACGACCCTCGACAATATCAAGCCGTGGCCAGGATTGAAGACCCTGGTGCGCGTGGAGAGTGAGCGTCAATTTAAGTACGGCGGACAGCTGCGCCGAGAAACCGAGACTCGCTACTATATCGCGTCGTTTTTAGAATCAGCGGAGTCCTTTGCTCAGCGCATTCGGGGCTATTGGGGTGTCGAAAACAAGGTGCACCACGTCCGGGATGTGACCCAAGGTGAGGATGCTTCGCGCATCCGCATGCACCAGTTACCGCAAATCTTCGCCGTCGCTCGTAACTTCGCGCTCAATCTTTACCGCACTAATGAGTTCTCGAATATGGCTCAGGCTGAACGATTCTGCAAATTTGGCCTGGATACGCTCAAGATCGTTTTTAGAATGAAATAGCCCTGCATTTGAACTTAGCTTCTAATGTAGATAATAGTTGAATCTCAAGATCTAATCTCTCTGGAAACATAGCGCCGCTAATCGTGCCACAAACCCCTCACTCACCGCACCGTAATCGCCGCGCTATTGATTGTAACCAGTTAGCCTTTTGACGCGATCGCCCAACTCTCAAT
>JBARYO010000761.1:0-9107 GCA_049647905.1 Elainellaceae cyanobacterium
GACGTTGGGGGATGAGCGATCGCAGGTTAGCGAGAATTTTATTGGGCTACCCATTGAAATAATTACGGGCGGGGCGCAGCGGGGCCAAAACCTCTTCCACAGTTTTGAAGAGTTCAATATAAGTGCAGGGCGAACGGCTTTTTTCGATAGTCCTGAGGAGATTGACAACATCTTCAGCCGCGTCACAGGAGCAAATCCTTCAAACATTCTTGGAACGCTCGGGACATTTGGCGGTACCGCAGATGTGTTTCTGATAAACCCGAATGGAATTGTGTTTGGGCCGGATGCAAACTTATCGGTTGGAGGCTCGTTTTTTGCCACTACAGGAAGTCACCTTCTATTTGAGGATGGATTTACCTTTAGCACTAGCGCTTCTGACGGTCCGTCCCTGCTTACCATCAGCGTTCCTATTGGGTTAGCGTTTCAAGGGACACCGCAGCCAATTACGAATCGGTCTACCGCAATCGGCCTAGATGGAACACCCGGTGGGCTAGAGATCTTGCCAGGCAACACCTTGGCTCTGATCGGTGGTGACGTAATCCTGACGGATGGGGGGCGGTTGACGGCTCCAGGAGGCCGCGTAGATATCGGCGGACTGACGACGGCGGGGACGGTTGGTTTTGCGGAAAATGAGAATGGCACCCTCGTGTTAACTTTTCCTGATACAGCGCAGCGTAGTAACGTCACTCTGTTAAACGAATCGCGAATCAATGTTCGAGGGCAAAGCGGCGGTGATATTGCCGTCAACGCTGGTACGTTCTCATTGACCAATGGTTCTGGCTTAGCATTGGGACCCGTAGGGAACGGCGATGGGGGCGATGCGACTATCAATGCTGATACTGTGAGATTTTCAGGCGTTGGTCCTAGCGGGTTTGGTTCAGGGATATCAAACATAACGCTGCCAGGAAGCTCCGGCAATGCCGGAGACACTATTATCAATGCTCGCACGATCGTTTTTGATGGCGATCGTGATTTTATGATTCCTGCTCAAGATCTTGGGTTTGAAACTGGCATTCAAAGCCAGACAGCTCCGGGGGCGACGGGTGATGCCGGTGATGTAATCGTCAATGCTGAAACATTTAGGGCTACATCCAATTCCGGTCTGCGATCGCTAGCCTCAGCTGGTAGCCTGGGTGCAACAGGGACAGTAACTGTTAATGCTGACGTTGTAGACCTATCGACATTGAGCTTTATTGAGGCAGTGGCACTAAATGAGCAAGCTACTGGGTCAGTTGCGATTGATACCGATAGGTTAAGTCTTCAGGGTGGATCATCTGTTAGCACAACGGTCTCCGCAAGCGGCACAGGGACTGTTGACATCAAGGCTGCGGAGATTGACGTTTTAGGCGTTTCTTCAGAAGGCATACCTAGCAACATCTCATCCTTCACAAACGGCTTAGGGCGCGCTGGCGCGCTTGTGGTGAATACCCAGAACCTGAGAATTCGCGATGGAGCGCTTTTAGGCAGCACAGGAATTGGTCTGCTGCAATCGACTACGGGCAGTAGCGGAGATATCACTATTGTTGCTAACAACGCTGTAGAACTCTCAGGTCAATCTTCAGTTGACGGCACAGCATCTGGCAGCTTAATTTCTACACTCACCTCAACTGAAGGACCTGCTGGAAACATCTCCATCACGACAGGGCTGCTGACGGTTACAGATGGCGGTCGCATCAACACTTCTACATCGTCTTTGGGGCGAGCTGGCAGGTTGAACATTAACGCTGATACCGTCCAGATTTTGGGTGGCACTGACCTCGTTCCTAGCGGGTTTTCCAGTGGCACTTTAGGGGCGGGTAACGGCAATACTATTACCATCAGTGCCAGACAGTTGCAGATCTCTGACGGAGCCCAAATCATCACCCGGACGGGTGGTTTGGGGGACGCAGGTAGCGTCATTATCGATGTCGGCGAGCGAGTCACCTTTGCTGGCGCAGCTGATAATGGAATATCTGTTAGTCGCGCTTCTAGTGAAGTTGGGATAGATGGCGCGGGGCGCGGCGGCAACATCAAAATCACTACTGCCGTATTAGAGGTTCTAGATGGGGCCGAGCTGGCCGCTAGCACCTTTGGTCGTGGCGATGCTGGGAACATCACTATCACCGCTAGCGATCGCGTCATCTTCTCTGGAAACGCTAACGAGATATTCAGAAGTCGGGCCTCTAGCCGAGTTGAGCTGGGCGCTGTTGATGCGGATGGTGGCGATATTCGGATTACTGCTCCGGTGCTGCGGGTGTCCAATGGGGCACGGCTGGAAGCTAGTTCCGCTGGTGATGGCAATGCAGGTCGTGTTGTAGTTCGAGCCAGCGATCGCACCGTTCTGGATGGGGAGAGCGATCTGGGGTTCTCCAGCGGAATCTTCACGCTCACTACCGAGACGGCTACGGGAACAGGAGGCGCGATTCGGCTTAATACCTCTGAGCTGCAGGTGACTGATGGGGCTGTCGTCAACGCGCGCACCGGCAATGGGCGTTCGGGGGGAAGCATTCGTATTGAAGCAGAGGAAGTCGGCATTCTTCGTGGCGGTCAAGTGATTACTACAGCTCTAGCGAGCGGTCGTGCCGGCGACATTACTCTAATTACGGATGCAGTTCGCCTGACAGGTCACAGCGACCGCGTAGCATCGCTTTCGACAAACCCCGGTGACCTTGACTTTGCCGTTGATAACGAGGGACTGGGGCAAAGCGGGCTGTTTGCTGATACCCGTGAGGGCTCCAGTGGTCCTGGCGGTACTATCATGGTCCGGACAAACCGCTTGACGCTAAGCGATCGCTCCATAATTTCCGCCCAAAGTGACGGAGAAGGCATTGCTGGAGATCTAGTGCTTAATGTCCGCGATCGCTTCGAGGTAATCAATAGCGACGTCACTACAACTGCTCCCGAGGCCTCCGGCGGCGATGTTTTCATCAACGCGGCGTCCAACGCCGAGAATAGTCTCACCACTCTAGAAGGCGACAGCGACATCACCACCAACAGCCTCGGCAACGGTGGCAATATCACTATCGGCGGTTCAGCTATCATCGCTTTCGACGACAGCGACATCATCTCCAGCTCCGGCGCAGCCAACGGCGGCAACATAACCCTCACTCGCTTCCTCAGCGAACCCACCCCACCCGGCAACGCCGTCGACTTCGATGGCAACAACCAAGTCGACCTCAACGCTTCCGGTGCCCTATCCTCCGGCACCATCACCGCCCCCGACACCAGCTTCCTGCAAAATAGCCTCGCCGACCTCCCTGAAGGCATCCTCAACACCGAATCGCTGATCGCCGGCAGCTGCGTTGCCCGCAATGAAGACGGCAGCAGCAGCTTCAACATCACCGGAGCCGAGGGACTGCGAGATCGCCCCGGCAACGCGACCACCGGATATGACACCGGAGACGCGCAGCCCATCCCCGAAGAGGGCTGGCAACCCGGCGACCCCATTGTTGAGCCTCAAAGCATCTATCAGCTGCCCAATGGCGAACTGGTGTTGAGCCACGCCTGCCAGCAGCCATAATCCATCACGTTTGCAAAGCCCAGGAAGCTTTGCAGGGATAATAGTGAAGCTGAATTTAGGCCCAACCCATGGTGACATGGCAATCCGTACGCCAATACGACGACATCCACTACCACAAAGCTGGCGGCATCGCCAAAATAACCATCAACCGCCCCCACAAGCGCAACGCCTTCCGCCCCAAGACCGTCTCTGAAATGTACAGCGCCTTCCTCGACGCCCGTGAAGACCCCCACATTGGCGTCATTCTGCTCACAGGCGCAGGCCCCCACACCGACGGCAAATATGCCTTCTGTGCTGGCGGCGACCAAAGCGTACGGGGTGAGGCGGGCTACATCGACGACCAGGGCGTCCCCCGGCTCAACGTATTGGATCTACAGCGGCTAATCCGCTCCATGCCCAAAGTCGTCATCGCCCTGGTTGCAGGCTACGCCATCGGTGGTGGTCACGTGCTGCACCTGGTTTGCGACCTCACCATTGCGGCAGATAATGCCATATTTGGCCAAACCGGCCCCAAGGTTGGCTCCTTTGATGGGGGCTTTGGGGCCAGCTATCTGGCCCGCAGCGTAGGGCAAAAGAAAGCCCGCGAAATTTGGTTTTTGTGCCGCCAGTACGACGCCCAAGCGGCGCTGCAGATGGGTCTAGTCAATACCGTAGTGCCCATATCGCAGCTCGAGACGGAAGGGGTAATCTGGGCCGAGGAAATTTTGCAGAAGAGCCCCATTGCCATCCGCTGCCTCAAGTCCGCGTTCAATGCCGACTGCGATGGGCAAGCTGGGCTGCAGGAGCTAGCGGGTAACGCGACCCTGCTCTACTATATGACGGAGGAAGGCCGGGAAGGAAAGCAAGCCTTTTTAGAAAAGCGCCCCCCCGATTTTAGCGACTACCCCTGGCGACCTTAAGGGTTCGCGATCGCGCTAATCTGGAGATGGCGTGGCGATGCGAAAAGAACGACAAGGATAAGACTATGGCCGTAACCGAAATTACCGATCCCCAGTTTCAACAAGAAGTAGTTGATGCTAGTCAGCAGCAGCCTGTGCTGGTGTATTTCTGGGCGCCCTGGTGTGGCCCCTGTCGGTTGATGAGCCCAGTGATGAGCGGCATCAGCGACAGCTATAGCATGTTAAAGGTGGCAAAGATGGAAGTAGATGCAAGCCCTAAATCGGTAGCCACCTGCGGCGTAGAAGGCGTCCCTGCGCTAATTCTGTTTCGGGGAGGTGAAGCGGTAGAGTCCATTGAAGGAGCGGTGACGAAGGATCGGCTGACGACCTTCCTGGATGCCCATCTATCGGCAGCAGCATAGGTGAAGGGCTAATGCAGTTTGCGGAGCGACTGAAACCACTTCAGCAGAACGTCTTTGCCGATATGGATCAGGCCAAGGCTGAAGCTAGGGCTGCGGGGCGATCGCTAATCGATCTGTCTTTGGGCTCCTCGGACTTGCCAACCCCCCCCAGGGTACTAGAGGCGATCGCCCAGTCATTACCGGATGCGAGTACCCACGGCTACCTACTGCACCACGGCACCCAGAGCTTCCGCAAAGCAGCGGCGGCCTGGTACGAGGGTAAGTATGGGGTATCGGTCAATCCAGAGACAGAAGTGCTGTCGCTGATTGGCTCCCAAGAGGGCACGGCCCACCTTCCCCTAGCGGTGATGAACCCTGGGGATGTGGCCCTACTGATGGACCCCGGCTACCCGTCCCACTCGGGGGGGGTGCATCTGGCCAATGGTCGCATCCACACCATGCCCCTGCGGGCCGAAAATGCCTTTCTGCCGGTGCTAGACGACATTCCAGCAGATGTGTGCCGCCAAGCCCGAATGATGGTGCTGAGCTATCCCCATAATCCGACCACAGCGATCGCCCCTCTATCCTTCTTTAAGGCGGCCGTATCGTTCTGTCAGCAGAACGGCATCGTCTTGGTCCACGACTTTCCCTACGGCGATATTGTGTTTGAGGGTGGGCCAGCTCCCTCGGTGCTGCAGGCGGACCCCGGCAAAAGCGTTTCCATTGAGTTCTTCACCATGTCGAAGTCTTACAACATGGGGGGCTTTCGTGTGGGGTATGCCATCGGTAATGCCGAGCTGATTCGCGCCCTGCGTCAGGTGAAGGCGGCGGTAGACTTCAACCAGTATCGCGGCATTCTGAATGGGGCGATCGCGGCACTGCAGGGACCGTCAGACTCAGTCAAAACGGTGGCAGAGACCTTCCGACAGCGGCGGGATGCCTGTGTGCAAACGCTGCGCTCCCTCGGTTGGGATATAGAGATGCCAGCTGCAACGATGTACATCTGGGCCAAGCTACCTGAGCCGTGGAGCCAGGACTCAATCCACTTTTGCACTGAGTTGGTTAAGGCAACCGGGGTGGCCGCAGCGCCCGGTGCCGGGTTTGGCCCCCATGGCGAAGGCTATATCCGCTTGGCTTTGGTGCATCCACCCGAAATATTAGAGGCCGCAGCCCACAAGATGGTGACGTTTCTACATGGCGTCAGACAGCAGGCCAAGTCGTAAACCAGACAGCAGGCTAGCCGCTGCGCACTATCGGCCCCACCGCATTCAAAACATTAAGGATTTGCGCCAGCCTAGCCTGAGAGCGCTAAGAATCGCTACGATTAGACTAGAGTTGAGATGCTGTTTGGTATCCGCCATCACCAAATGTGCGTCAACTGCGCCACGCAACCGGTCAACAAGTAACCCATGGACTTAGTATCACTTCAAGGCTGGCTCGACAACGCATCCTTCGCCGTGCTGTTTGCGACGATGCTGCTCTATTGGGCCGGTGTCGCGTTTCCTAACACCCCGCTCCTGTCAAGCCTTGGCACAGGTGGCTTGGCAATTGGTAACCTCTGTATTGCCGCTCTCCTCGGCGGTCGGTGGCTAGAAGGGGGATACTTCCCCATGAGCAACCTCTATGAATCGCTGTTCTTCGTGGCTTGGGGCGTCACCGCTATGGGGCTGTTGGCCGAGCGGATGAGCCGTAGCCGTCTGGTGGGGGCTGTAACGTCTCCTATCGCCATGGGGATTACGGCCTTCGCCGCTCTTTCTCTGCCTGCTAGCATGCAGCACTCTGAACCCTTGGTGCCCGCCCTCAAGTCCAACTGGCTCATGATGCATGTCAGCATTATGCTGCTCAGCTACGCGGCCCTGATGGTCGGGGCTCTGCTGGCGATCGCCTTCTTAGTTGTTACCCGAGGTCAAGCTGTAGAGCTTCGGGGTAGCTCGGTCGGCACCGGCAGCTATCGTGACGTCAAATATCAGTTACGCCGTACCGGGCAAGATGCTGCCGACACCCCGCAACCAGCGATAGAGGCAGAGCCCCAAGCCCTTAATCAGAGTGCTAGCGGACGTGTCGCGATGCTAGATAAACCTGAGACAGCTGTCCCCGTCAACAGCGCTGTCGAGCTTTCTCCCCAGCGCCTCACCCTTGCCGATACGCTAGACAACATCAGCTATCGCATGATTGGGCTTGGGTTTCCACTGCTGACCATCGGCATTGTCTCAGGTGCCGTTTGGGCAAACGAAGCCTGGGGGTCTTACTGGAGCTGGGATCCCAAGGAAACCTGGGCTTTGATCACCTGGCTTGTGTTTGCGGCCTACCTCCACGCCCGCATCACCAAAAACTGGCAAGGACGACGGCCAGCTATCCTTGCCGTTTCTGGATTTGCAGCGGTTTGGGTCTGCTACTTGGGCGTCAACCTTTTGGGCAAGGGATTGCACAGCTACGGCTGGTTTTTCTAGCCCTGGAGTGACCTATTTCTCGGAGAGGTCGGTTTGAGGATCAAAAACAACCTGAAACTGGCTTTGGGGCATATGAGTCCGCAAGAATGTCAGATGGCCATCCGCATCCGAGCGCGTTCGAAAGCGAGTTAGGACCGATCGCTGCATATTAGGCAGCAGCCGGACGACAGCCCAGGTGTTGAGCCGCTGCCTATAGCCGTGCGACTCCGACGCAGAATAGAGCAATTCAGCGGAATAGGTCATAGCATTGTCCAGTAAAATTTGGGAAGCCGCACCAGAGCAGGCGATATCCTGACATGCTGTGCGGATATTATTGGCTTGCTTTTTGTCAAGCCTTTAGCTGCTTATTATTTCCAAATTGGTATGGTTTCTCCGGATGTATTTGGAAATGTTATCCGCGAACAGCTTTCTTTTTTCGAAGAAGTGTGTTATTGAGATTGACCCTCGGTTTCATCGAGCACCGCTTGAGCAGCATCCGCAATGGGGCCAAAATTGAATTGACTGGCATAGGTTTGGATAATGGCTCCCAAGGTCTGATGATCCTCAGGAAGCTGCTTAAGGAGTCCTAAAATAGCAATATCGTCCCCAAGAACAGCAGCTCGGTGCAGCATCTGTAGCTGGGGGCGGGATAGCGGGACGAGCAGCTGTGGCGATAATACCGTTAGCGGCACTTCTTCAGGGGGACCGTTGTAGCGGTAGGTTACAGGCAACAGCCTAGCGATCGCCTCTAGAAGCTCAGACTCGCGCACCGGTTTACTGATGAACTCATCACAGCCGACGTCTAGGGCACGCGCCTTGTCTGCACTAAAGGCACTGGCCGTCAACGCAATAATTTTAACCGGCTCAAATGCCCCCTCTTGCTGACGGATGCGGCGGATAGCTTGATAGCCATCAACACCAGGCATTCGCAGATCCATCAAAATCAGATGGGGCCTCCAAGCTTGCCATAGACTCACGGCATCCTCACCGTTTGTAGCATCCTGAACCTCAAACCCGATCCCACTCAAGAGCTCTGACAGAACCTGGCGACACTCTGGAATGTCATCGACAATGAGCAGGCGGTGGGTCGAGAAACCAGTCGCAATACTGACGACCGAGGGGCTGCTGGTTTCACCAATAAAGGTTGTATTAGCAGAATAGACCGGGATGGTAATTACAAACTGTGTCCCCTGTCCCGGCGTACTGTTTACGGCAATGGTGCCCTTCATCAAGTCAACAAACTGGCGGCTGATGGTCAACCCAAGACCTGTTCCACCCGCCGCTGGTAGTACGTTTGTCTGCTCAAAGGCATCGAAGATAGATTGCTGGTGCTCTGGAGCAATGCCAATGCCCGTATCTTCTACTTCGAAGCGCAGCCATATTGACGATGACGACTTGCTCTGAAGCGACCTATCCTCGGGGGATTGCTTGAGCCGCGACACGCGTAAGCTGATACCACCCCGCTCCGTAAACTTGATGGCGTTGCTGACTAGATTGACCAGAATTTGTTCTAACTTGCCGCGATCGCCAAAAACAGCCTGGGGAAGCCTCGGAGCCAATTGAACCTGAAAATCGAGCCCCTTACCGTTGGCCCGGCGTTGCATCATCAGGCGCAGCCCATCAAGGAGATTAAGGAGATTGAAGCAGCTTGACTGCAGCGTCATTTGCTTTGCTTCGATCTTGGACAGGTCGAGGACCTGATTTATAAGAGACAGCAGGTAGTCGCCGCTGCGTAGGATGGCCTGCAGTTTGTCTTGCTTCAGCGGTGAGGCAGAGGCTTCACGGCTGAGGAGCTGCGTATTGCCTAAGATAATATTGAGTGGCGTGCGCAGCTCATGGCTCATGTTGGCCAAAAATTCGCTTTTGGCGGCATTGGCCGCGTTGGCGACAGCAATAGTTT
>JBARYO010000762.1:0-2362 GCA_049647905.1 Elainellaceae cyanobacterium
AAAACATTAGTGTTGACATACCGAACTGATACAGCAGTTTGCGTATTGATTTGGGTCTTCTCAGGATCTAAAAACTCATCTAGATCTCGGGACGCTCCAACGAATCGCGTTGCCCCTGCAACCCTTGGAGATGGACCAGCCACAATTAGACTGCCGGTAACGGGATCAGTGTCTCCTAGGACTGTGAAAGACTGAAATCCTGAGAGGTTAGCAAATTCCTGCTGAGAAGAAATTCCGTCGATATCAGATAGCGTTACGAAGAACTCCTCAACCGCGGCTGGCACAATTGTGCCGGGCTGCACGAAGGCAATTTGAAAATCGACAGTGGCTTCACCACCGTTAGTCCCAGCCGCCTGAATGCGCGGTCGAAAGGCTGGAGCGTTATCGCCATTGTTGTCAAAGTTCTGAATCTGTGCCCCGTTGTTTAGGGCAACAACCGTCACTAGGGCATCGACTTCGTTGGCTGCGGCTCCCTCAACGACGTTGCTGAAGCGAAAAACATCGCCTGCCTGCGCGTTAAATCTGTTCGCACCATTCAGACCAACAGGGATGGTGTCGAACTCAAGAGTTACCATAACGCCTGCATAGGCCTGCATCGCGGCTGGTATAAAGGCAAGCTGTGGCTGCGGCGTCCCAGCCGAATGGCCTACCGTAACGTCAAGAAACCAGTTGCCGCCTAGGGAGGCATGGCCGGTTCGCGTCGTTGAAGCTGCGATCGCTGCACCGGTCACCTGATGTAGCTTTGAGACAAACTCTTCTCCAGCATCTCCGGCGGCGACGTTACAGCCATAGAGCAGTAGTGAAGGTGATGTGGAAGCCGCATCAAACCACTGGGATATTTGAGACGCCCATAGCGGCAGCGTATTGAGGCTGAGTTCTGTGTTGCCAAGGTATAGGCATCCCGGCGACCCATGGGAGACGAGATGCAGCTCCCTGAGCCCGTTCATCTGCTGAATAGCGCGGGTAATCGAGGCAATGCCGTCGCTAGCCGTAAGCCGCAGTACTGCCGCACCAGGTTTAACACCCTGCAGCAAGGCATTGGCATCTGTAAGCCGCTCATCAATCACGACGAGTGCTGATTGAGTCGTATCGAGGGAAGTCGTCAATCTATCGGTATCTGGGGTTTGTGCCCCAACTGAGCATTTGCCGTCCACGTAGAGATAGCTCCTTGATTTGAAGTGATACGAAGTTCAGGATTGGTGATTGATGAGGATTAAGGCGAACTGATTTCAGCAGCGCTAAAACCGGCTTCTATAGTCCTACCATGCATGATATTGAGTCAAGCATGATTTAGGTGTGATTTGCCTGTGAAGTTTCGTTTGCAATAGCATCGACAGCATAAAGGTAAGAAAACTTATTCAGAACGTACTGATTTACGCAAATCAGCCCTGAATATCCAGTCATTGAGCGACTATAGCCACTCTACTGGATTATACGGAGTCAGATTACCTGAAGACCCTAAGTTCGTAGCACTTTATATTTTCTTAGCCGAAATGAGGATTGCTGCTCCTTCGGTGGCTTCTGTAGTGCCTCCCCGTGAACATTACGGATGCCAGAGCGTCAAAAGGGACTGACGTAACTTGCGGCGTACCTATTTATCATGGTGGACCGAGCTGGTAGCACTCGACGGACGGCGAAGCGACTAGGCGTATTGGTCCGGCCCCGGCAAGTGCGCGATCGCCTGGGTCTAGGCGATCGCACCGATATGTACAACTTTCGCCTAAGCCACTCAAGCCGCGTTACCCTCACCCTATCCCGCACCCGCAATAAGACGCGCCTGACGTTGCTGAGCCAACAGGGGCAGGCCATCCAGCAGCGTCAGGGGCGGCGGCGGCGCACCCTGCGAGCGGTACTAGAAGCTGGTCGCTACTTTATTCGGGTCGGGGCAAGGGCTCGCCGAGACGATAGGGCGATCGCCATTCCGTATCACTTGACCGTTCGTCCCAAACCGCTACCGACGACGCCTCAGCCGGTCCCACCGGCATCAAGTGACCCAGTGACCCCTGCCCCAGTACCGCCAACACTGCCTACGCCGCCACCCCCCTCTGCGCCGCGCCCGAGTCTCCCACCTGACCTACTGCGCTATGACTTTACCTATCATTACCGTCCTAATACTGCCGATGGAGAGCGGTATCAGGGCTACGTCATTACTTCGGCGCAGATGCACCGTTTGGGCTGGTACGACGCCAATCCCCGTGCGAGCGAAAGCGGGCTGAATGGCCGGTACAAAATTACACGAGTCAGCGACTATAGCGACGCGCGCCAGAAGGACAACGGACTCGTGTTCGTCACGCGCTATACCGATGTGAATACGGGCCGTGCCAAGGCTTACAGCCCCTACTACCAAAGCCAGGGCCTGCCC
>JBARYO010000763.1:0-5572 GCA_049647905.1 Elainellaceae cyanobacterium
CACCAAAGACGACAAATCAGAGATGCGGGTTTGGCTGCGACGAGAGGCCCCCAGCATGCGATCGCCAAACCAGCCGATGAGCAGCGCCAGCAGCGGCACCATAACTAGGGTTGCCAGGGTGAGCTGCCAGTTGAGGTAAACCATGTAGCCAAACACCACTACGAGCTGCAGCACGCAGGGAACAAAATCATGAAACAGCTTGTTGATCACCTCGCCTACCCGATCGATATCTTCGGTGAGGCGATAGGAGAGATCTCCCGTCTTGGCCGTTTCAAAGTAACTGAGGCTGAGGGTCTGTAGGTGGGCGTAGGTATCGACCCGCAGATCAAACGCCGTCCTGAGCGCCGCCTGGGCCATGAGTGCGTCTTGCCCATATTGAGCTAGTTTCTGCACTAAGAACAGCAGTGTTGTGATGCCGGCCAGCCGCGCTAGTCGTGCCACATCACCCGCCGCCAGCGCTCCCAGCATCTCACCAGCAATCCAGGCTAGAAAGGGCCAAAAAACGGTGAATATGACGGTGCACAGCAGCGCCTGGGCAATGATGCGCCAGTGACGCTGAATGTAGGGCAAAAGCTGCCAGTAGTGGGAGCGTTGGTTCAAAGCGCTGGTACCGGGACTCAGATAAGGTAGGGCTTAGACAGAACGGCTAGAACGGAAAATGGTTGGGGCGGACCAGGGCAATAGGGGCTAGGGGCAGGGCTCGGTTAGGGTGGGCACAGCACCGGGGGGACGGACTGGTTCGGAGTTAGTCGAACCTCGCCGCATGGCGTCTACAAACTGGCTGACACGGATGGGATCAATAGGCTGCGAAATGTCCCCTTTTCGCTTGAGAGATGACGAAACGATTACGCCGTCTGCCGCCTGAATTAGGTCGGGAATATTTTCCCAAGTGGCACCGCTGCCAATGAACACAGGCACGCCTTTTGCCGCAGCGGTCGCTAGCTCTAAATCCTCTTTGTTGGGGGGGGATCCAGTTGCCCAGCCGGATAAAATGACGCCATCGGCTAACCCGCGCTCAATGGTTTCTTGAACCGCCGTGGTCAAGTTTGGGGCGCCTAGGGGACGGGCATGCTTTACCAAAACATCAGCCAATATAGCAA
The DNA here is from genome assembly GCA_049647905.1 of Elainellaceae cyanobacterium. Taxonomy (GTDB): domain Bacteria; phylum Cyanobacteriota; class Cyanobacteriia; order CAKZMO01; family CAKZMO01; genus JBCCAG01. Next base: position 1,101 of record JBARYO010000763.1, read on the forward strand.
CATCGGTTCCCAGCTCACGGCGATAGCGCAGCAGCCGATGGGCATCCCCTTCAATCAGACCTTGATCGGTCGCCATAACGCTGGTGAGAACGTTGACGCGAATAAATTGGGCCTCGACGCAGCTGGCGATCGCCAAGGCACTGCGGGCGTCATTGCGCAAAATGTTAATGCCAAAGGGCAGGGACACCAAATTCATCAACCGCTGGACAACCACCGTCATGGCGCTGACAACAGCGGGGTCGGCAGGCTCCTTAGTAAAGGGCGCATCGAAGAAATTTTCCACCATGATGCCATCAACACCCCCTGAAGCTAGGGCGGCAGCTTCTTGCTCAGCCCTGGCCACCACAGCTTTCAGGTCTCCTCCCCACCGGGGAGAGGCTGGCAGCGGCTGCAGGTGAACAACACCAATAACCGGGTTTGACGTTCTAAAGACCTGACGTAAATCCACGTATCCCTTCTGAGTTGGCCCATACAGTTACTCCAGATATCACCGAGCTGTATTTGGACAAGCCTGAAGGTGATGATCTGGGACACACCAGATCCTACCGAATAATTGCCACCAAGGCGACATCAATCCGGTTTTACGCCCTGGGCTTACCAAACGGCTCGCGGAGGCTTTCATATCTAAAGACAACTTGAGGATTTGTAACAATGTTATGTATTTTTACGATAGGATGACTCAGGGACATGATTCACGTACCTTAACTAATTCGACTCCGACTCCGGATGGACAGCGTTTTGCCGAGCTTAACCGGGCGATCGCCCAGTCGGGTTGAATACGATCACCTAAGAGAGCCTCGTATCAGCGGAACGTTTACATCGGGAAGTACATTTAGGAGTTTATGGGCACAAAGCCAACTGTTGCCATCTCGCACCTGGGGTGTGAGAAAAATAGAATTGACACCGAGCACATGCTGGGCCTGCTTGTGGAATCTGGCTATGGCGTCGACAGCCAAGAGGATTTGGCGGACTATGTCGTGGTCAATACCTGCAGCTTCATTCAAGCCGCCCGAGAGGAGTCGGTGCGGACGCTAGTTGAACTTGCGGAAGCGGGGAAAAAGGTCATTATTGCCGGCTGTATGGCCCAGCATTTTCAGGATGAGCTTTTAGCCGAGATTCCTGAGGCTGTCGCCATCGTTGGTACTGGAGATTATCACAAGATTACCAGTGTCATTGAGCGCGTTGAGCAGGGGGAGCGGGTTAGCGAGGTCTCCCAACAGCCTACCTACCTAGCCGACGAGACCGTGCCGCGCTACCGCACGACGGCAGAGGGCACCGCCTACCTGCGCGTTGCAGAGGGGTGCGACTATCGCTGCGCCTTCTGCATTATTCCCACCCTGCGGGGTAAGCAGCGATCGCGATCGATCGAATCTATCGTGACAGAAGCGGAAAACCTCGCGGCTCAGGGCGTCCAAGAGCTGGTGCTGATCTCCCAAATCACAACCAACTACGGCCTTGATCTTTACGGCAGACCTCAGCTCGCTGAGCTGCTGAAAGCCTTGGGGTCCGTAGAGGTGCCCTGGATTCGCATGCACTATGCCTATCCCACTGGCCTCACCCCCGAGGTGATAGCGGCGATCCGGGAAACGCCCAATGTGTTACCTTATTTAGACCTGCCGTTACAGCATTCCCATCCTGATGTTTTAAAAGCCATGAACCGACCATGGCAAGGGCAGGTCAACGATCGGGTGATTGAAGCCCTCAAGGCAGAGCTTCCCGATGCGGTGCTACGCACCACGTTTATTGTCGGATTTCCAGGTGAAACTGATGCGCACTTTGAGCATCTGCTGGAATTTGTCCAGCGGCATCAGTTCGACCATGTTGGGGTTTTTACCTTCTCGCCAGAAGACGGCACGGCAGCAGTCGACCTGCCCAATCCCGTTCCTCAAGCCGTTATGGATGAGCGCCGGGATCGGCTGATGATGCTTCAGCAGCCCATCTCTCAGCAGAAAAATGCTGCTGAAGTTGGCCATGTAGTAGATGTTCTCGTAGAGCAGGAGCATGCTGGCACTGGCCAGCTGGTAGGGCGTTCAGCGCGTTTTGCGCCTGACGTTGATGGGCTAGTCTACCTGGACGGTAAGGCTCTGCTGGGCAGCATTGTGCCCGCTCTAATCACCAATGCAGATGCGTATGACCTCTATGGTCATGTTGCAGACTCTCACACTCAGCTTAGAGGCGCGCTCCGACGTGTCTCAACTATCTAAATTAATCGAAGGAGACACGAATGGACTTGTCATTTAAGAGCTTGGGCTTGTCAGAAGCCCGCGTACAGTCGCTTGAGCAATTGGGATTTACGACTCCCACTGCAATCCAGGCCCAAGCGATCCCACATCTACTATCGGGCCGCGATGTGGTCGGTCAAGCACAGACCGGTACTGGAAAAACAGCGGCCTTCTCTCTGCCGCTTCTAGAGCAGATCGACCCTGACCAGAAGGGAGTGCAGGCGTTGATATTGACGCCGACTCGCGAACTTGCGATGCAGGTTTATCAAGCAATCCGTGGGTTCAATGACGATCGCCGCATTCACGTTTTATCGGTGTACGGTGGCCAATCCATTGACCGTCAAATTAAGCAGCTGCGGCGTGGAACCCAGGTTGTCGTCGGCACACCAGGGCGCATTTTGGACCTGCTCAATCGCGGGGATCTTAAGCTCAATGACTTGAATTGGCTCGTATTAGACGAAGCCGATGAGATGCTCAACATGGGCTTTATCAACGATGTTGAGAAGATCTTGGCCCAAGCACCCTCAGAGCGGCAGACTGCATTCTTTTCCGCTACCATGGCTCCGGCAATTCGAGGACTGGCTGCTAAGTTTTTGCGATCGCCCGTGACCATCACCGTTGAGCAGCCCAAGGCAACGCCCACGCGCATTGCCCAAACGGCCTACATGCTGCCTCGCGGCTGGAGCAAGTCCCGAGCCCTGCAGCCCATCCTGGAAATGGAAGACCCAGAATCGGCCATTGTCTTTGTGCGCACGCGGCGCACCGCAGCCGATCTGACCCGTCAACTGCAGGCTGCTGGCCACAGCGTCGATGAGTACCATGGCGATCTGAGTCAGTCTCAGCGCGAGCGGCTCATGCTCCGGTTCAAGCAGCAGCAAGTCCGTTGGGTGGTGGCAACCGACATCGCCTCACGCGGTCTGCATGTGGACAACCTAACCCACGTGATCAACTACGACCTCCCTGAAAGCGTCGAGAACTATGTCCACCGCATTGGGCGCACGGGACGTGCAGGCAAGGAAGGCGCAGCCATTACTTTGGTGCACCCCCTCGACAAGCGAAAGGTGAGAGAGATTGAAAATCACACCCGCCAGCAGCTAGAATGGGCCGACATCCCCACCCGCGCTGATATTGAAGCGCGTCACCTGCAAAAGCTCAAGTCTCAAATTGAGGAAGTTCTGGTTGGAGAGCGCGTCGCGTCCTTCCTGCCCATCGTGTCCCAGCTGAGCGAAGATTACGAGCCCCATACTGTTGCAGCAGCAGCGCTACAGATGGCCTACGATAAGATTCGCCCATCTCAGACGCGGGTTGAGCACGAGCAATCCTCATCCCCAACATCCAAGCCACGGTCACGACGCAGCCGGCCTACTACCCGGCGCAGCCGAGACCATCGTTCGGTTCCTTCTAAGTCGAATTAGGTTGAGGTTAGGGCTAATCCTAACGGACTAGCCCTTTGAGTCATTACTTCAGCGCATCAATCAGCGCCTCCACCGTCTCCCAAGCTGCACCGCTAGAGAGAATTGTGCGGGCGCGTTCAGCCTGGCTGCGATAGGTCTCTAATCCTGGTGCACCGCTCTCCCCAGCCATGGTGAGGGCAAGTGCTGCATTGAGGGCAACGACGTCCTGTTGGGCTTGGGTTCCTTTTCCTTGAAGCACAGCTTTGAGAATTGCTGTGTTTTCCTGTAGATTTCCGCCTCGGAGGGCAGTGGTTGGGGCTAGGGCAAACCCTAATTCCTGCGGGTTTAGCGTCATGGGTGTCACCTGGTTCTCCCATACCGTTGCGAGATAAGTCACATCGGCTAGTCCAGCCTCATCCAGCCCCTCTTGGGCATGAAGAACCACAGCGCAGGGGCGCTCAAGAATCTGTAGCGCTTGCGCCACGGTCGAGACCAAACCAGGATGATAAACTCCAAGCACTTGACCGGTAATCGGCAGTGGGTTGACCAGTGGTCCCAATAGGTTGAATACGGTACGGACTTTGAGGGCTTTGCGGAACGGCACTACCGATTTCATGGCCGGATGCCAGCCAGGGGCAAACAGAAAGGTGATCCCTACCGCCTGGACCGCTGCTTCTACTTGTTCGAGCGGTGCGCGCAAATTGATCCCCAAGCCTTCCAAGACATCAGCAGAGCCCACTTTGCTCGACGCAGCCCGGTTGCCATGCTTCGCAACGGGAACCCCTGCCGCCGCCGCGACGAAGGCAACAGCGGTTGAAATATTGAATGTAGACGCACCATCCCCCCAGTGCCGCAG
>JBARYO010000764.1:0-2438 GCA_049647905.1 Elainellaceae cyanobacterium
CACTCCCCTGGCGAACCTGGTTCGCTGGAAGGACAAGCCTGTGGCCATGTCGATCATTCAGGGTCGAGTGGTGGGGCTAGCTCACTTCACCGTGGGCTATATTCTCACCTACGCGGCCTTCTTGATAGCCTCAACCTCTAGTCGCTTTGGCTAGCCAAAGTTAACCAAAGCCTCTGTAGGGTGAGCCGTGCTCACCTTGCAAACCGCAGAAAAGAATCCCCTTCTAGGAGGGGTAGGGGTGGGTTTTCCTCTGGGCTGACCCATCCCGCCCTCCGGGCACCCCTCCTAGAAGGGGTAGGGACATCTAAAATCATCGATCCAAAGATTTCTCTCGTGGTGGGCAGTACCCACCCTGCAAAACATTTTGAATAATTTGAGATGGCCAAGCGGCTCTCTACAATCGCCCGCTGCCACCTCTCAGGCTTGAGACGGATGGAGACTCTCCGCTTCTCAAGAGTCCTGGTTCTTCGGGGTAGTTGAGCCAGGACTTTTATTATCTATACATCTACATCGGATCCAGCGCAGAAGGAACCGGACTCGACCACCTCCCATTCGACAGAGGCTTTGGCTTTGAGGCAGAGCTAAGTTAAAGGGTACTACTTTTGCTTCTTCACAAATGCTTTGGCAAAAGCCTCAACCAAACCAGGTATTTCTATGGTCAACGAGAAGAATACGCTAACTAGCGCGGCGGGTATTCCCGTAGCGAGCAACGAAGTGTCGAGATCGGCGGGGAAGTATGGTCCTCTGCTGCTTGAAGACTACGCACTGCTCGAGAAAATGGCTCATTTCAACCGTGAGCGCATTCCTGAGCGAGTGGTTCACGCGGTAGGGTCTGGGGCCTACGGTACTTTTACGGTGACGGACAATATCACCTCCCTAACCAAAGCCAAGCTGTTTTCTGAAGTTGGTAAAGAAACAGAAGTCTTCGTTCGCTTCTCAAACGTGGCCAAATCGAAGGGCGGATCTGACATCTACAGAGACCTGCGCGGGTTTGCCATTAAGTTCTATACCGAAGAGGGCAACTGGGATCTGACCGGCAACAACACGCCTATTTTCTTCGTGCGCGACCCGATGAAGTTTATGGACTTCATTCGATCGCAGAAAGAGCACCCCCAGCAAAACTGGCGGCAGGACGAGCGCTGGTGGGACTTTTGGTCGCTGGTGCCCGAGAGCCTGCACCAGGTGCTGTGGCTGATGGGCGATCGCGGCGCGCCCATGGGCTGGCGGCACATGAACGGCTACGGCAGCCACACCTTCAGCTTCATCAATGCCAATGACCAGCGAATCTGGGTCAAGTTTCACTTCAAAACCGACCAGGGCAACAAGTTCTTCACCGAAGAGCAGTGGACGAAACTCCAGGGCATCGAGCCACGCTGGGCTACGAAGGACCTGTACCAGTCCATTGAAGAGGGCAACTATCCCTCCTGGACAATGCACATTCAGACTATGACCGATGAGCAGGCGAAGGACTTTCCCTGGAACCCGTTCGACCTGACCAAGGTCTGGCCCCACGGCGACTTCCCGCTCCAGCGCGTCGGCAAGCTAGAACTCAATCGCAATCCTGAAGACTACTTTGCCGAAGTTGAGCAGGCCGCGTTCTCTCCAGGCAACATTGTACCGGGAGTATCGTGGTCGCCCGACCGCATGCTGCAAGCGCGAATCATGTCCTATGCAGACGCCCACCGCTATCGTCTGGGCGTCAACTATGAGACTCTGCCCGTCAATGCGCCCCACGCCACGACAGCCAACACCTCTTATCGAGACGGGCTGATGCAGAGCGACAGCAGCAAAGGCAGTCGCAACAACTTCCACCCCACCCACCACGACTATCCCCAGGTTGATCCGAATGCGGCCGAACCTGCTCATCCTGTGGAGGGGCTGGCCGATCGCATTGAGCTGGACGAGGACGACCACGCCGATCAGGCGCGGATGTTCTATCAAATGCTCAGCGAAGAAGAAAAGGGAAGGCTGGTGAAGAACATTGCCGGTAGCCTCGGCAAGTGTATGGATACGATTCAGAAGCACCAGCTGGCTCTGTTTCGCCAGGTTGATCCCGATTTGGCCGATCGCGTTTCCATGGCCATTGGTTCGGTGCAGCCACCGCAGCCCGACCCTAAGCCTGCTTCCGTCTAAAGGAAAGAACTGTAGCGCATCAGACCTAAACGATCTAATGCGCTACGCGATCGCTGTCAAATGGCCTTGAATAAATCGGTCGTCAAGAAATTTGGCCTGGGCCTGGAGGCAGTCCTACAGATAAATCGCTAGGCCCAGATCGCCGGTCCACAGTGAGTAGCAATGCCACTCGCTACCTCGCTTGTCCGTGAGGACATAGGTCAAGAACAGCACAGCGATCGCAGGCCGGTTTTTTGTAATAGCAGCACCGCTGCCCGTGTAGCATCATGACTTCGTGGTTGTCGTAGACCTGCTGGGCATTCCAC
>JBARYO010000765.1:0-14111 GCA_049647905.1 Elainellaceae cyanobacterium
CGTCAATAAATAGTGGAGTAGGCAGCTGTAGATAAAATTTGTTGTCTAGAGGTCGTCTCCTAGATACTGGGCTTAGCTACGTGCCTAGCAGGAATTGGGTAACGTGAAGTAGAAGGTACTACCCTCACCGACAGTGCTCTCAACCCAGATCTTACCGCCGTGGCGATGCACAATAGTTTTGCAGATGGCCAGGCCCAGACCGGTGCCACCAAGCTGACGAGAGTCAGACGCATCGACCTGTCGAAAGCGCTCAAAGATACTGGTTAACTTATCTGCGGGAATGCCGCGACCATCGTCTTTAACCTGCACTATAGTGCCATCTTTGCACTCAGATGCACTTAACTTGATAGCTGCCCCGGTTGGCGAAAACTTAATGGCGTTGCTGAGGAGATTAGCCAATACCTGAATGATTGCATCAGAGTTGAGCCACAGCCTTATATGCAGCGGCTCGACGTGAATCTGTAGGGTTTTGTCATTAGCTAAAGGTTGCATTCCTTCCGCAGCTTGCAGCATCAGCTCTCCAATGCTACAGGATGCCATTGTCATCGCCTGCTGCCCCAATTCAAGTCGCTCCAAGTCTAAGACATCGTTAATCAAGCGAATGAGACGCTGGGTGTTTTTGAGGGCAATAGTGGTGAATTTGTGGGCTTGGGGGGTGAGGGGGCCTAATCCGTTGCTGGCTAGAAGTTCAAGAGCCCCGTGAATAGATGTCAGCGGGGTTCTCAACTCATGCCCTACCACTGAGACAAGCTCATCTTTCATCCGCTCGGTAGCTTTGCGATCGCTAATGTCATTGACCAGGGCAAAAAATCCCTTGACGTTGCCCTGCCCGTCCACCTCAGGGATGTAGGTTGTTGACAGATAGCGAGTTCGACCATCCGGCGGCGTTAGTTCTGACTCAAACTTAGCCTGTCGCCCCAAGAGTGCCGTCTCAATGTGGGGCTCTATGGTCGCATAGTAGACCTCTCCTAAAACGTCACGAATATGTCGGCCCTGCAGCGCTTCAGGAGAGATGTTAAACCAATCTTGATAGGTTTGATTGTTGAAGCTATAGCGCTGTTCAGTATTGACGTAACAAATTAGCGCCGGTATCGCATTTGTTGTCAGGCGCAAGCGCTCTTCGCTGCGCAGTAGTGCAGTCTCAAACTGCCGTCGCTCCGTAATATCTTTGAGGATTACCGTAAAGATAAAGCCGCTTTGCGTCTCTAGCTTGGCGAGGGAAGCCTCTGCCGGAAACTCTTCGCCGGATTTGCGTTGGCCAAATACCTCCCGATTGCGATTTGCCATTTGTCGAGCAATATTCGGAGATGCCGCAAAGCTGCGCACATGCTGGCGATGAATTTGCTGAAACGCTTTGGGCAGCAGAATATCTAGGGGCTGACCATACGCTTCTTCAAAAGTGTAGCCAAAGATGCCCTCCGCACCCTGGTTATACATGATGATCCGCTGCTGGCTATCAATGGAGATGATGGCGTCTCCGGCGTTTTTGAGGATACCTGCTAGCTTCTGCTGATTGTCTCGCAAGGCTATCTCCGCCTGACGGCGCTCTTCAATTTCTGCTTCTAGCTGTGCATTTGCCTCGATGAGCTGCTCTGTACGCCGCTTCACCTGGGTATTTAGGTTTGACAACAGCTGGGTTTGAAAGATGGCAACGCCAATGTGCTTGGCGAGTCGCTGCATGAGCTCTACCTCATAGGCTTGCCACTGGCGAGCATGGTGACATTGGTTAGCGACAATTAGCCCCCAGAAGTGTCCATCCACAAAAATAGGCATCTCGACACAGGACCAGATGCGCTGCTGTTCCAAAAAATTGGAGCTGTACAAAGAGCAGGGGGCTGATTCAACATCGTCGCGAATGCAGGCTTCGGGGAGGTGGTGGGCCTGCGTTTGTGACGCAAACTTTAAATCCAAGTCCGTCTGACCCACAAAGGATAAAATGGTGCTGTCGTCCGCGATCGCCTCTTGAACAACAGTCCCGACCCCAGCGTCATCGCATTCAATAATCAAGACGTGACTACAGTCCAGCAGATTTCGCACCTCGGCAACCGTTGTTTGGAGAATGTCCTTTGGGTCGAGCAGCTCGCTAATTTTGCGAATGATCTCACTGAGGATTTGCCCCTGATGATACTGACGGGCCAGCGCTTGCTCGTCGTGCTTACGATCTGTCACATCATGGGCGGCAGCATAAATTAATCCATCTTCAGGGGAGGCAATGGCATTCCAAGCCAGCCAACGGTAGCTACCTTGCTTAATTCGGCAGCGATTCTCAAAAGCAATGGACAACTCCCCCGCTGCTAGGCGTTCAAGCTCTGCTTGGGTTGCAGCTTGGTCTTCGGGATGGATAAAATTCAAAAATGGCTCTGCTAAAAGCTCGTCGTTGGTGTATCCCAAAATCTTACCAAAGCTGCTGTTGAGCCGCTTAAAGTAGCCATCTAGGCCGGCAATACAGAGTAAGCTGGGTGCGACATCAAAAAATTTCTCCAAATGCGCCTGGGCCTGAAGGCGCTCTCGAATCTCTTGCTGTAAGGCTTCGTCGGTTTGCACAAGTCGCGCTGCCTGGAGTCCGACCCGACCTTCCAAACTCTGATTGGCGTCGCGCAGCGCTGCTTCTAGTCGCTGCCGCTCGGCAATCTCTGCTTGAAGCGCATGGTTAGCCTGCTTCAATTCAACGGTCTGCTCCTCGCTCAGCTGCTGTAGCTGCTCGACGTCCTCTAGTATCTTTAGCGGGTTAAGCACCTGGATGAGGCTCGTTTGAGTGACAATGCCCGCTAGATTTCCGTTATCGTCAATCACCACTAGGCGGCGTGCATGGCATTGCTGCATCTGCTGGTGAGCTTGCCAAAGGGTGTCCTGCGAGTGCAATAAAAGCAGCGGTGCGCTCATCATCGCTTCGGCGCAAGTTCGGGACAACGACAATTTCAAGGCCCGAAACCGCAGGACGTCTCGCTCTGTGACAATGCCGATAGGAACTCTGTCGCCGTCCTGCGGTCCGGGCTCCGTAATCACGACGCAGCTCACCTGAGCTTTGATCATGAGCTGGGTCAGTTGCATAAGGCTGTCTGAGGCTTCAGCCTGAACGACATCTCGAGTCATGGCGTCGCCAACGAGCCTAAACTTGAGAAAGTTGTAGGGCTGCATCGCCCGCCGAATACTAGTCTGGCTGACTATCCCCATCAGGCTGCCGTCACGGTCTAAGATAGGGAGCTGGCGAATCCGATGCTGTTTGAGTGTGGTCAGCACGGTAAAAATATTGTCAGCGTCGGCGCGCCTCAGCGTGATTACGGGCTGAGTCATCACCTCTGAGATGACAACTTGCTCTAAATCGACATCTTCAGACAGCAGCTTAACCACGTTGCGCTCTGTGAAAATTCCGAGTAACTGTCCACCGCCGACAACCAGGGCACAGCTTTCGGAGGAGTCTTCGGCACGGGACTGGCCGTGACCCGGCTCCTGTTGCTTAAGGGCAGGTTGCGGGGATATGAGCGCGCAGTCCCGTCCGACAATCTGGCCCATCTGCTCGACAACGGTCGCTGCGATCGCATCTGAAGCGACGATAAGCGGACGGCTGAGGATGTGTTCGAGGCTGAGAGACTGAATCGCCCGTTGACTCGCAGTAGACATAAGAGGTGTCTCAAAATATCAGTAGCGGCGGTAAGCATCCGAACTCACTTTAGCAGTCTAGCAACCCTGTTGATTCACCATTGGCGCTATCCTTCACAGGTCTCTCAGATTGCTGCTTTAGGGTGGGACTAGAGTCTCGGAAAACAGTTGTTACGGAACTTTTATATTGTTTCGCAAACGTTAGCTTGACCCAGCGAGTATTGGATTGTTTGCCCAAGAGAATAGCGCCATATCTCGACTGCGTCACCGTAATCTTCTCAAACGATTTGCCCAAAAAGCTTAGCTCAATAGGATGCGCACTGGCTGATACGGCAGCTACTGTCGCCGTAGTCGGTTTTGGATGCGCACCGGCAGCTCGGTAGCGATCGCCGATTTACTGATAAAGTCGTCTGCCCCGACGTGAAACGCCTGCTGCTGAATGTCAGCTTCTTCGTGCACCGTCAAAAACAAAATTGGCAATTGATGCCATCTTTCATCTGTTCGTAACACCTGGCAAATTTCTAATCCATTTGCCTCCGGCATCTCTACATCGAGTATCAATATATCAGGTTGAATAAAGTCTAAAACTGGCTCAAGCTCGGCAGGGTTGTCTAGGGTTGTTACCCAAAATCCCCAGGGTTCCAGCAGGCGTTTTAGCAGGTCAAGCACCTGAGCATCGTCATCCAAAATCACCACCTTAGGATCTGCTCGGTTTACTTGATCAACCTGCCGCATCACCTCCATCACATGCTGAGGCGATGCAGTCATTGGAAGCAGCCGATCGATCCCAAGCTGGACAGCTTCTAGCCGCCGATGAAAGCTCTGAATAGTGGTAATGGCCAAAATTGGAATGGTATCTAAGCTCTTGGCTGAGCCTTGAAGAAGCGCCTCTAGAAACGCGATCGCTGCCTCAAAGTTGCTGTCCTCTAGCCATAGAAGCACTCCTTCTGGAGACTGCTCTGCTAATAGCCCCTGGGCTGCAGTAGGGGTTGCCACTACCGTAGCGCGCAGACCAGCAGATGAAGCCTCAGACGAAAGCGATCGCCCAGTGTGTTCGTCAGCCCCTATAATCCAAAGCTGAAGCCCGCAAGCCTGTAGATGCTTGACGGTTTCTGGTGCAGGTGTTTCAGGTGCCATGACCGCCACCGTCGCTTGACGGCTGGAGCCGCTGGTCAAGCTTTGACGGAGCTGCTGTACCCTATCCGAAAACCGAGATGAGTACTGATAGTCAAGGGGAGCATCGAGCTGCAGCAGGTGTTCTAGCTCCCGTGCCAGCCGCGATCCCTCTGGAAACCCGAAGCACCCCAATGACCCCGCCAGCTTATGGGCCTGAGAGCGCCCCATATCGTGAAGCTCTGAACTGAGAGCTCCTATCCTTAAGGCTTCCGATACCTCTTCTAGGAGGCTCAGCCGCTCTTGCATCGTGCCGCTGTGTGTATTCCATGCTTTAGCAACGGCGGCTTCGACGTCAGATTCGGTCAGTGCATTAATCCCTGGAGATAGCTGAGTGGTTCTAGCGTCGGTGTCGAGGGATTTCAAGCGATAGCCGATACCGTAAACCGTTTCAACGAAATCTTTAGGTGCTCCCCCGGCCTTTAGCTTTTGGCGCAGCCCCTTGACGTGAGTTCTGACAGCATCTTCGCTGGGCGGGTCTTCAAATGCCCAAAGATTTTCAATGATGGCATCGAGACTAAAGACCTGCTTAGGATGGTGCAGAAACATCTCTAACAAGGCATATTCCTTTGGCGTAGTGTGAACCTGACACTCCCCGTAGAAAACCTCAAAACTACCTGACACCACCGTCAGATCACCCCAGCGCAAAGTAGAGGACAGGGCATCGTTGTTCCGGCGCAGCAGCGCCCTGATGCGAGCATACAGCTCGTCAAAGTCAAACGGCTTCGTAACATAGTCGTCGGCCCCAGCGTCGAGCGCCCTAACCTTATCGATGTTGGCATCACTCGCCGTCAGCATCAAGATTGGGCTACTAACGCGCTGATCGCGAAGCTGCCGACATAGGGTGATTCCCTCAACATCCGGCAGTGTCATGTCTAGAATAATTAGGTCGTATGAGAAGAGGGCCACAAACTCACGGGCAGCTTCACCGTCTAAGGCGATGTCTACGGCGTAGCGCTGCTGGATGAGTCCTTCTTCCAGGGTTTCCATGAGCGCGCTATCGTCGTCAACGAGAAGTATGCGCATCTGAAAGATGAGAGAGAGTATCCACTGACTCTAACAGATTCGAGGAAGCTGCTCTCCGCTGAGGAAATCTAGGATGCGCTGCGGCCCTATCGAGCTATGTATCGTCACTTGCGCAGCTGGTTTTTCCGTGACGTAGCCGATGATCTGCGCTGAGGCATGACGACGCTGCAAACGGACTAGGGCCACTTCGGCATCTGACGCCGGGACAAAGGCCACGAACCGCCCCTCATTGGCGACGTAGAGTGGATCGAGCCCCAGCAGCTCGCAGGCTCCCTGCACCTGGGGATGGACGGCGATCGCCTCTGAGTCTATCTGCATCGCCAAGTGGCTAGATAACGCAATCTCATTTAGGGCACTGGCAAGGCCGCCCCGCGTCAGGTCTCGGAGGCAATGTACGGGGACGTGATTCACCAAATCTAGCGCCGCGTCTGCTAAAGGTGCGGAGTCACTCTCGATGGTCGTCTCAAAGGCTAGCCCTTCGCGCGCGGAGAGAATAGCAATACCGTGGCGACCCACATCGCCGCTGAGGAGAATGGCATCGCCGGGCCGTACTGTGCTGGGGCCAATGAGCTGATCACGCTCGCGGATGCCGATGCCCGAAGTGGTGATAAATATCCCGTCCCCCTTACCGCGATCCACCACCTTGGTATCTCCCGTGGCAATGGGGACCCGGCATCGCTCGGCTGCTGCTTGGATCGACTGCACTATCCGCCACAGCGTTTCCATGGGTAGACCCTCTTCGAGGATGAAACTGAGGCTGAGGTAGCGAGGCGTGGCCCCCGCCATGGCCAAATCGTTTACCGTGCCGTAGACGGCCAGCGAGCCAATGTCGCCACCCGGAAAAAACAGCGGCGTCACCACATAGCCATCGGTGGTAAATGCAAGGCGATCGCCCGACAGGCTCAAGCTGGCGGCGTCATGCTGCCAAGCCGGATCGGGCCGAAAGGTAGCTAAGAACATCTCGTTAATTAGCTGATGCATGAGCCGCCCTCCGCCCCCGTGGGCGAGGAGCACCTGGGGGTAGCGCTGAAGGGGAATTGGGCAGTCAAGGGGCATAGGGCTATCTCGGTTCAACGGCGCGACCGGGCTTAATCGTTTCATTGGGATACAACACAACCTGCTCCCCTGGGCTTAGCCCCGACTCTACTAAAGCTGCGGTGGTATTGCGGGGGCCGATGGCAACCTCACGGAGGGCGGCCCGACCATCCTCTATCGTAAAAACGCACCAGTCTCCACCGCAGCGATACAGGGCGCTGATAGGAACCTGCAGGGCGTTATCGCTCGCCCAAACCACGATACGAGCCTCGACGCGGTAGCCATCACCCAGGGGCGCTGGGCCATCAAAAGCGCCGATAACGTTAACGCGCTGCTCTTCCACCCCCAGGGCCGAAACTTCTGTAAAGGCAGAGGGCTCAACGGCAGTGACCGTGGCCGCCAAGGTGTCATGTCCACCCCATTGCTCTACCAAAATCCCATCTCCCGGCTCAATTTGAACGGCATCAGCAGAAAGTACGTCAACCACCAGCTCAATGGCGCTGGGGTCTCCCAACTCGATTACGGGCTCTCCCGCCTCGATAAAGCGGGCGCTCTTGTCGGGAATCTGCAGCACCCTGCCGGTAACGGGAGCCGCCAGCGTGGTGCGCCGGGCCTCATCGGCGAGGTTGGACAGCTCCGCTTCTACGGCGGCAATCTGCGCCCGGTAGACATCGAGCAGGTAGTCGGGGTCGCGCTGCTGGGCCTGCAGCAGCGGTACGGCGCTGCGGGCGGCGGCGGCCTCGGCGATCGCCCCCTCCAGGCTCCGCTGGGCAGTGCTCAGTTCCTGAGTTAGCCGGGTTTCGGTCAGTTCGGCGGCCTCCCGCGCCTGACGAGACACCGCCCCCTCCGCTTCTAGGTCTTGGGCCCGGCGGCGATCGCGGCGGGCCTGCTCTAGGCCCGCCCGCAGACGGGCAACCTCGGCGGCGGCACCCTGCTGAGTCGCTTCAGTGGCCCGCAGGCGAGCTTCGGCCTGGGCCACCTCTTCAGCTTTTGGGCGCTGGGTTTCCACCCCAGTAATCTCCGCCTGCAGCTCCTGGAGACGGGCCTGGGCGGCACGCACCTGACTGTTGAGGGGCAGGGGGTCGAGCCGGGCGATGGCGGCGTTGGCTTCGACTGGGTCTCCCGCCTCCAGATCAAGGCGCTGCAGACGGCCTGCCACGGGGGCCGACACCACATAGCGCTCCTGCACCCGCGTTTTACCTTCGGCGTCTACCGTCACCTGCAGAGGAGCCTCCACAACGGTGCCCAGATCGACCGCCACGGGGCTGGGGCGAAAGGCCAGGGCGATCGCCACGGCGATCCCAAAGCCCACTAGGGCATAGGGTAGCCAGCGGGGCAGGCGACGTTTTGGGGTGGCCTTGTTGGCGGGGCTATCGGGTTTGCCTGGCCTCAGCCGGAAGGGGATCTGGAGTCGTTCACGCAGTTGTCCCATAGCAATCCTACTCGCGAGTTTTCAGTACGGCGATTAGATCTAAACGGTTGAGCTGGCGGCGGATAAGCCCGCCGGAGACGAGGGCGGCAGCGGCCACCACCATAAAGGCAAAGGCGTAGCTAGCGGGCGTAATCACTAGGGGAAAGCGAAACAGCTCCCAGTTATAGAGGGTGCTCATCAGGGCCGCTAGCCCAAACCCCAGCCCAAACCCTAAGGGGATGGCAGCCCCCAGCAGCACCACCTGCTCCCCCAGCAAAATGACGGCGATCTCATGACGGGTAAAGCCGATGATCCGCAGGGTGGCCAGCTCCCGGCCCCGCTCCGACAGGGCAATATGGGCGGCGTTGTACACCACGCCAAAGGCAATCACCGAGGCAAAGCCAATCAGCACGGTGTTGAATCCGGCCATGCTCTCGGAAATAATTGCCTCAAATCGGTCGATGGTGGCCTGCCGCAGGGCGACGCTGGCCACCGCCGGGGTCTGTTTCAGCTGGGCGTAGAGTTCGGCCTGCTGCTGAGTATCCACCTGCAAATAGGCTCCGGAGAGGGCAAATCCCTCCTGCATCAGCCGGTTGAGGGCATGGATATCCATATAGGCGGATACCCCCACCAGCTCATCAAAGATGCCGGTGACGGGGACGGTGCGCTTGGGGCGATCGCCCTCTAGCACTTCCACGAAAATCTCATCCCCCAGCCGGGCATGTAAAATCTCCGCCAGCTTCACCGACAGCACGACACCCTCCGGCGGCAGGGTGACGGGGCGCTGGTCACGGTCCAGCAAGCGGCGCAGCTCGTGGGTAGGCTCAATGCCGGTGATGCCGCTGCGATCGTTGTAGTGGCCGAAGCGCAGGCGAGCCGGTACGGCGCGGAACGGCTCGGCCCGCAGCACCCCCGGCATGTGGTAGAGATCAAACTGGGTCTGGGCGGAAAGGGGATTGTTGAACAATAGGGTGATGTCTTCCCGCTGAATGGTGCGAAACTGGATATCCACTAGGGCATCCATGGCGTCGGTGAAGTAGCGGCCCAGCACCAAAATCGCCACTGCGATCGCCATTCCCAACATTGTCATCCCTCCCTGCACCCAGCGGCGCTCCAGGTTGCGCAGGATGATGCGGCTGGCGGGGGAAAACCACCGCTGCAGGCCCAGGGCTTCCACCAGGGTGAGGCGATAGACGGCGGGGGGTTCTGGGCGCATGGCCTCTGCCGGGGGCAGCGCCACCGCCCGCCGCACCGCCATCGCGGCCCCCATCACAGCGGCACCGCCGCTCACCAGCAGTGCCATCAGCAGTAGCGAGGGGCGAATCCTGTAGCGCAGCAGCGGAAAGCGGTAGAACTCGGTGTATAGATGGGTCATACCCAGTCCTAGCCGCCCCCCCAAAGCCACGCCCAGGGCCACGCCCAGCAGTACGATCACCAGCACCAGCTTTAGGTAGTGCAGCCCGACAGCGAGGTTGTCGTAGCCAAACGCCTTCATCACCGCGATTTGGTCTCGCTGGGTGCTCACTAGGCGATTGAGCGACAGGTTGAGCAAAAAGGCGGCAATACCCAGAAAAATAGCGGGCACGATTACCGCCTGAGCAGAAAGCTGGCGAATTTCATCAGTGATGAAGGTGTGGGAGATTTGGTCCTCTCGCCCAAACGCTCCGAGTCCGCCGTAGGGCTCTAGCCGCTGATCGAGATTGAAAATTACATCTGCTTCGCTGGCCCCCGGCTGCAGCGTCAGCGTAACATCGTTAAAGGCTCCGTCCATGTCAAACGCCGTCCCCAAGGCATCTCGCGGCATCCACAGCACGCCGAAGCGTTGGTTGTCGGGGACGATGTCCGTGCCGCGAATCTCGTTGATGTATTCGGGGCACAGCGCAACGCCCACAATGCGCAGTGTCTGCCAGCGCCCGTTGAGTATCGCCCCCAGGGTGTCATTGAGGGCCAGGTGGTTGGCGATCGCAAACGCCTCGCTGGCCAGCACCTCATCTCCCCGCTCCGGGTAGCGCCCGCTGCGCAGGAACAGGTCGTTGAGCATGGGGACAGGCTGCTCCGGAATCGAAATCAGCCGCCCGGTGGCCGGTTCCGCCAGCCCTGCCACCGACAGGGTTACGTCTTGCACTACACGCGATCGCACCACCCCCACCCCAGAAAGCGCCTCAATGCGCGACACCAGACTATCCGGAGCCCGCTTCAGCTGCACGAACACATCGGCAAAGCGGTACTGGTCGTAGTAGGCGGTCTGGGTGAGCTTTAGAGAGGAATAGGTGCTTGTCATGGTCACCAGGCTAGCGATGCCGCAGGCGACAATCAGCACAATGGCCACCAACTGCCCCCGGAGATGCCACAGATCGCGCCACAGTTTTTGGTCCAGGGTTTTCATTAGCGCTCACCACTCCAGCTCAGCGGGGGACAGCTTGTGGGCGTTTTGCCTCACCTCGGTGATGCGACCGCTGCGTAGGGACACCACCCGGTCTGCCATGGCGGCGATCCCCGCGTTGTGGGTAATCACCGCCGTGGTGGTGCCAAAGTCTTGATTGACGCGCTCTAGGGTATCCAGCACCCGCTTGCCCGTTTCAAAGTCCAGCGCCCCAGTGGGCTCATCGCACAGCAGCACCTCGGGCCGCTTGGCAATGGCGCGGGCGATCGCCACCCGCTGCTGCTCTCCGCCGGAGAGCTGAGCCGGAAAGTGGTCTAGCCGCTCTTCTAGGCCCACCATCGTCAGCGCCGCTTCGGGCGTCATGGGGCGGCGGGCAATATCGGTTACCAGGGCCACGTTCTCCCGCGCGGTGAGGCTAGGGATGAGGTTATAGAACTGGAAGACGAATCCCACGAACTGGCGGCGGAACTGGGTGAGGGCGGCATCGCGGGCCTGGGTGAGGGATTGGTTGCGGAAGTAGAGCTGACCGGAGGACGGCACATCTAGCCCGCCCAAAATATTGAGTAAGGTGGACTTGCCGCTGCCCGAGGGACCCAGCAGCACCACAAACTCGCCTTCGTAGAGGTCTAGATCCACGGCTCTCAGGGCGTGAACCTCAACCTCGCCCATCACGTAGACCTTGCTCACCTGCTCCATGTGAAATACGGCAGGGGACTGGGGGGTTGCTGGCTGCTGGAGTTGCGTCAACGGTGTATCCATCTCAAAGGCTTAGGTAAGGCTTAGGTCACGTTATAAGGCCAAACACAGGTCTATTGCCCTCAAAGCCGCAACAGATCTATTCTTTACTCTGGCTAGATTCTTTACTCTGGCTAGATAAGAGCCATGGCATCGCGGCAAAAAGGCCTAGCGCCAGAATATAAGCCGCCCCTGATATCGGGTCGCGGCTGGCGAAGTATTCCGATATCGATAAGCCCCGCAGCTGTAGGACGGCTCCGAACTCGGCAACGAGCATCGCGCCCAACGCCACCAGACCCATGCCCAATCTTTGCCCCGCCCGAGGGGGAACCCTCAACCGTCGTACGACCCAAAACGCAGTCAAGACCGCCGCCATCAGCATGATGGGCATTTCCATTAGCTCAGCGGCTCTAGTCCCAAAACGGGGAACGGCCCAAAGCACGCGAACCGTCCCCAGCAGGAACCCGATTCCGAACACAGTTGCAAAATAAAATAGTCCTGCCTTAACCATTCGCCACAGTGATTTCGGCCAGGGCAAATCGGCCAAGGGCGCGGCGTCGGCGATCTCAAAAGCAAGCTTGTTGTGATTAGTCATCATATTCACCTACCGTTCCCCAACGCCTGTCAGGCAGTCGTTTCTATAACTGTGACCATTCAATTTCGTCGCTAGCCCAGACCTCTGGCTACTGGGATTCAGCCAGCTCTGTAAATCTGCAGGAGGGCTGACGTCGGCTAGCATCGTTTTTAGCAGGTCACCCTCAAGGCTCTCTTCGCGAATCAGCGTCTGAGCAATGTGCTCTAACACCGCCTGATTTTTTGTCAGGATTTCTGAGGCCATTTGGTGGGCCTGGTCAATGAACGCTTTAATTTCCTGGTCAATCGCCTCAGAGAGCTGTGAACTGATGGCGCGCCGGGGCTGCGGCATACCGCCCAAAAACTGAGACTGGCTGCGCTCAACAGCTATAGGGCCTAAGACTTTGCTCATGCCGTAGAGGGTGATACAGCGCTCGGCTAGGTCAGTGGCCTTTTGAATATCATCACTGGCTCCAGTCGACACCTTGCCGAAAATTAGCTCCTCTGCAGTCCGCCCGCCTAGCAGGGTCGCCAACCGGCCTCGAATCTCGTCCTCAATCATCAAGAAGCGGTCATCTTCCGGCAGCTGAAGCGTGTATCCTAGCGCCGCCACCCCGCGCGGGACGATGGAGATCTTCTCTACAATGCCAGCGCCGGGCATCAGCGCGCCGACGATGGCGTGACCCGCTTCGTGGTAGGCTACCGTCCGTTTTTCCAGTTCATTAAGGACCCTTGATTTTTTCTCCAGCCCAGCGAGAATCCGCTCGATGGCTTCATTAAAGTTGGCCATGTGCACTTCGCTCTGATTGTGGCGGGCCGCGAGCAGTGCCGCTTCATTGACCAAATTCGCCAAGTCCGCCCCGGCAAAGCCAGGAGTGCGGGCCGCAAGCTTATCTAGCTCTACATCCTGAGCAAGCTGCACCTGCTGAGCATGCACCTGCAAAATAGCAGTGCGCCCTGAGCGGTCGGGGCGATCGACGACGATCTGACGGTCAAACCGCCCCGCCCTCAGCAGGGCCGGGTCAAGCACTTCCGGTCGGTTGGTGGCCGCCAGTAGGATAACGCCGATGTTGGGTTCAAAGCCATCCATTTCGGCTAAAAGCTGATTCAACGTCTGCTCCCGCTCGTCATTGCCAGCAAAGGGACTTTTGGCGGCGCGAGATTTGCCCAAGGCGTCAAGCTCATCGATAAACACAATGCAGCGAGCCTGTTGTTTTGCCTGTTCAAACAGATCTCGCACCCGTGATGCCCCCACCCCCACAAACAGCTCAATGAACTCGGAGGCGGAAATGCTGAAGAAAGGCACCCCCGCTTCGCCAGCGATCGCCCGTGCCAGCAGCGTCTTTCCGGTACCGGGAGGGCCGACGAGCAGCACTCCTTTAGGAATTTTGGCCCCTAGTCGGGTGTACTTCTCGGCGTCTTTCAAAAAGTCGATGATTTCCTGCAGCTCAGCTTTAGCCTCGTCGATGCCTGCCACATTATCAAAGGTGACGCTAGTATCCCCTTCAGAGTAGATTCTGGCTTTGCTCTTACCTACGCTGAGGGCCGCTGGTCCCGCGCCTGACTGACTTCTAAGCGCACTCCACACAACCCAAATTATGAAGAAGGGGAAAAGCATTCCGAGCAGTCCTCCAAACCAGCCACCGTCTCGAACCGCACGAACCGTGATTTCCACGTCGTGGTTGCGTAAAACATCGGGTAAGTCGGTATCTGTAGGCAGGGGTGTCGTTACCCAAATTTCTGACGTTGATGGGTCTTCAGATAAAAGACTAGGTGCCGAGCGAAGGGTATATTCAATTTGCTTGGGGCTGATAGTGACGGCGGCAACGCTGCCGCTTTCAACTTTGTCAAAAAACTGACTATAGGGAACTTCTTTCCGGCGAGGGGCTTGAAGTAGACTCATTACGAGTACGAGTAGCCAGATTGCCATCCAGCTTAAGCCACCAATAAGCCTTTTTGAATTAGATGAGCGTTTTGAATTTAAATTGGGCATGTGGCTAAAGCAGTAAGAATATTGGTGATGTGATCTGGTTAAGCCCTGATACCGTTAATGCTGGGCAGTTAGCGTAGTGCAGCACATAGTGGCTGACGCTGCCTAGGAATAGCTTGCATAGATTGGGCAGCGATATAAACCAGGGTTGGGTGGTGCAATAGTCATGGCGTAGTCATGAACTG
>JBARYO010000766.1:0-1652 GCA_049647905.1 Elainellaceae cyanobacterium
CCCCCGACCCCCAATTCTGGGGGCGGAGGGGGCCTCCAGGACCTGTAACTTAATTACGAAATATTTCGCCAGCGGGATTAACGCTGAGGGAAGGCAACCCAGCCTCCCCTCTTTTAACGTTGGGAGAGGGGCCAGGGGAGAGGGCCAGGACTGCGCTAAACAGATCCATAGCCTCTGGCTTGCCCATCTCTGGCTTGCCCGTTTCTGGCTTGCCCATCTCTGGCCTGCGCCGGTTCCCGCACATAGAGACGATCGCCCCTAAAAATATCGCCCCTAAAAATTCTCCAGCCTACAGCGTATAGGTAAACCCATCCACCAGCATCCCCGGCATCCAGCTGCCGCCCAAATCTCGATTCCCATAGCTGCCCACCTCCGGAATAAACTCCTGGCTATCCGTCAGCGCCAGCAGCTTATCCCCCCAAAAGCGATACAGACTCTCGTCAAACCGCAGATTCTCAATCGGCGCCACCAGCTCCCCATTCTCCACCCAAAAGCAGGCATAGCGCGTCATGCCCGTGATGCGCCCCGAGGGGCGATCGCTCCAGTTGAGGTAATGCACATTGGAGAGATATAGCCCTGTCCCTAGGGTCTGCAGCACCGCAGAGGGGGACAGCGTTCCCGCCGCCATATCCGGCGATCGCAGCCCTTCGTGGGACGCCGCACCGTTGGCCAACACCCCATATTCTTTTGCCGTGCGGGAGCTGACCAAGGTGTTGGCCAAGCGGCCCTGCTCAATCAGGGAAAGGCAGGCTGGCGCAATCTCCCCAGTCTCGTTGAACCGGGGCACCAGACCATGGGTAAAGTTTTCCGTTAGGGTTAGCTTGTCCGACAGGGTTTTGTCCCCCCGCTGCAGCGCGGCCAAGGCGCTACTGCCCCGCCGCAACGAGGCTTCACTCACCCCGCCCCAAGACAGCATTGCGACCAAATCAGCCACAGCAGCAGGGGCCAGATAGGTGCGGTAGTCTCCCCGCGCAACGGTATGGGTCGGGCGCTGGAGGCGGGCAAGCTGTTGAACAGAGGTCTGGAGCTTGGCCCGATATGCCGCATCATCCCAACTATCCCCCGCCACAACGCCCTTGACGGCCCGCCCCTCAGGGGTGAACAGCGAATAGTCCAGGGTATAGGACTCGGTGGCGAACCAGTGGTGCCGTCCAGCAGAATCGGCATAGCCCCGCACCGCCGTCCCGCCAGCATAGAGCCCTGTAAAATCCACCTCGCCAGTCGCAGAGAGAATGGCTGTGGCGGCCTGCTCAGGCGCTAATAGCTGGCCGTGATGGACATCATGGCTGGTGGCGCTGCCGCTGGGGAGCACCTGGTAGGGGTCGATGGGTAGGGTGGGCAACTCCTGTCGCAGGGTGGCGATCGCCTGGTTGGCCAGAGCAATATCCATCTGCTCCTGCCCTGTGAGGGGGATGGCGTAGCTGTGGGTGCGCTCCTGGGCCATCAGGGTCAGGTCCAGCGTCCCGTCCGTGACCATGCCCCCCTGACGCACCTTCGCCTGGTTAAACCGGACAAATTGGCTTTGCTCCCCCACCAGGGTGATGGTCAGATGCTCCCCTGGCTTGAGGCTGTCCATTAAGGTCGCCGACAGGTGGCGAAAGCTCTCTTCTAGCCGAGGGGCAAACCCAACCGATGATGGCGCTGCTGTGATC